>NZ_CEZBFX010000004.1:29067-69638 GCF_982964205.1 Roseofilum sp.
GTGTAGCTACAGTCGCTGGAGCTTGAGGAACCGCTGGAGAAGGCGCTGGAGTCGCCGCTACTGGAGAATTAGCCGGGGCAGGAATCACCACCACTTCCGAAGGACTTGCGGCAGGAGTTGGAGCCGGAGAACCCGCAACTGGCTCAGTCACTGCTGGACTAGGTGGTGTTTCGACCGTAGTTAACGCATTACGATTGCGTAAAAAGACTCCTCCAATCAAAATTAGGGCAATACCCCCCCAAGCCAGAATCAGTAATCGCCAAAATTGTGCATCTTCTTCATTGGATTTGGGGTCTTGAGATTGGGGTTTTTTGTCAGGTTCCATAGGCTTATGAATATCTGTTGAGGTTTTCTGGACAACAGGGCTTGGCTGAGGAATAACCCCAGAACCGGACGGAACACTTAATGGTTCAGCGGTACTGGAACTTTGAGAAAGGGCTTCCTCTGTTTCGGTCTCCTCAATCGGTAAAATCACCCGATGAACTCGGCCGGGAGGATTCACCACCATCAAGGCTTGTTGGTTGGGTCGATTGTGTTGATCGCTCAATTCCATTAGCCGACGGTGCAGATAATGATCTAAACTCGCTAATGTACTGCATTGACCCGATCGCAATCCTTCCAGCAAAGCAGCCGTAAATAACCCTTGTCGTAATTCTAAGGTCTCTTGGGAAAATTGACCGGGTTGACATGAAAGAAGAGTGGCAATTTCTAGTTCTCGCGCTAAATTAGCGGTCTGATTCCCTAAAAGTCCCCCAATTTGCAAACTCGATGGCCGATTCATATCTAACACCACCAACAGATTTTGAGTCGGTAAGTTGGCTAGAGAGTTGAATAACCAAGCCATAGAGATTCCTGTGGTGCTGACTTGATTGGGATCGCTGTCAATGGGCATCAGATAGTCTATGCCATCGACACTGGAACCATAACCACTAAAGAACAGCCAGAGGCGATCTTCTGGATCGAACTGGAATTGTGGATGATTGCCACTAGAAATTTTCTCAATCCATCCTTCTATTGTGGGGCGATCGGGGTAAGTTGATTCACCCTGAATGGGTTGAGAAACCTCACTCAAGAGTAAGCATTGATCGAGAGATAACCCAGCTTGATACGTCCAAAAATCACAAAATGCTTGGGCATCTTGTTGGGCATAGCTTAACGGCTGGAAATACTGATACTGATTAATGCCGATGGCGATCGCCCTAGTTTTTCCCATGACCCACTCCTAATATACCTAGTGCCTTGATGGTTAGTGTCTTTGAATTTGTCTTTAATGTATCGGGTATTGTCCTTGGTCACAAGAGGGGATTGGAGAGGGGACGTGGGCACACTCGATACCCAGAGATGGAGGAGAATGGGAGAGAGAAACCTTTACTCATTTTGCCTATTGCCTATTGCCTATTGCCTATTGCCTTCTGTATAATTGGAAGGTTGTGGAAAAATTGCCCTCTTAAGAGAGACTCTGACATCCTATGGCTGTTCCAAAGAAGAAAACCTCTAAAACAAAACGCAATCAGCGTCGCGCTGTCTGGAAACGCAAGGCAGCACTAGAAGCCCAGAAAGCTATGTCTCTGGGTAAGTCCATCCTTACGGGACGATCCAATTTTGTCTATCCTTCTGATGAGGATGAAGAAGAAGAGTAAACGGTATCCATTGTGTGTCTAATTTTAGACACACTAAACCGAGGATTGGGTTATTTGCTCGATACGAATATTATTACTGCACTGGTGAAGAGAAATTCGATTGTAGTGACTCGATCCCTTATTATTGCGACATCCTAACTATGTCCAATTAAGAAGATTTGATCTTGGAAGATTGGCTTTAGCGTAGGCTGGAAGTGGAAGGATGTGGCAGTCTAATCTTGAGGTGTCGTTTCTGGGAGTTATGATATCTCTAGCGAGTTCACCCCATTGAGAGAGAAACTTATGCAATACGAAGCTTTATATCAAAATGGTAAAATTGTGTGGTTGACTCAAAAGCCTCCCATTCATTCAGCTCGCATTGCCATTTCTATTCTGGAAGAGTTTCCTAGCTCCACTGGAAAACGCCGCCAACCTTCACCCTTGATTGCAGGCAAAGCTAAAATTACAGGAGATTTGGTCAGTCCTATTGTTAATGAAAACGATTGGGAATGCCTGAAATAATTCTCTTAGATACCCACATCTGGATCTGGTTTGTGAATCTTCAATGGGAACAGTTTCCTGCTACTTGGGTAGAAACGATTTCAACAGCAGAGTTAGTCGCTGTTGCTTCCGTATCTTGCTACGAAGTGGCTTTGGCAGAGCAACGCGGACGGTTATCATTGCCCTGTACTCTCGATCTCTGGTTCCAAGAAGCTTTAGATCCCTCCGGAATTTCTCTTTTTCCTCTGACTCCAGAGATTGCTTCTCGTGCAGTACAGCTATCAGCAATTCATCGAGATCCGTTTGACCGCATGATTATAGCCACAGCGATAGAATACCAAGCACAATTAGCTACAATTGATGGTTCGATTCGACGATATCCAGAGCGAACAGATTTGCTGATGTAGCAACTCAGGAGTGCAGCGAGATCGCACTCGCTCCCTTTCCAGAAACGAGATCGCACCTGCAAAGTGAAGAAAAAGATTGCATTCTGATGGGTTCGGGATGCGATCTTGATTATGATGGAGAGGAAAACCCTCAACGCTTTGTGGTATGGCAATTGGTAAATTTTTCAGCAAACCCGATCCGTCCTTGCAAGATCGCACTCCACCTGGGCAACACCTAAGTAAAGGGTTTCCCGTCCTCACGTATGGGGAAACGCCCGAAGTTACGGCCGATGCCTGGCAATTGAAGGTATGGGGATTAGCCAAAGAAGTCAGCTTCACCTTCTCCGACTTAATGGCGATGCCCCAACATGACTTCACCAAGGATTTTCACTGTGTTACCCACTGGTCGAAGCTAGATGTGCAATGGCGTGGGGTTCGGGTCATGGATTTCATGAAACAGGTAGACCTTGACCCTAAAACGACCCATCTGATGCAACATGCCTATGGAGGATATACCACTAATCTGACTCTGGAGGATTTCTTAAAAGAAGATAACTTCTTTGCACACACTCTGTTTGGTGAACCTCTATCCGCAGACCATGGGGGCCCCGTTCGCCTCGTCATCCCCCATTTATATGCTTGGAAAAGCACCAAGTGGATTCATGGTTTAGAATTTCTCGATCGCGAAGAGTTGGGCTTTTGGGAGAGTAATGGCTATCATCGTCGCGGGGAACCCTGGGCACAAGAGCGATATAGTAACGGCAATTGATAATTGCTTATCTAAGCGCTAACGCAATAATGAATGCTGTTCCTTTACCCGGTTGAGATTCACATCGCAACTGTCCATTATGGCGTTCAGTGATAATTTGTTGACTTAGAGATAGTCCCAATCCTGTTCCTTTGCCCAGGGGCTTGGTGGTAAAGTAGGTTTTAAACACTTTCTCTTGAACCTCTGGAGTCATACCTGTACCATTATCAGCAATGCGAATCTCTACGCGATCGCTAGAAGATAAGGAAGTCGTAATCTGAATCTGGGGATCTTCCGTCTTATACCCCCCTTGTTCGAGTCTTTCTTCGATCGCATCGATCGCATTACTTAACAAGTTCATGAAAACTTGATTGAGTTGTCCCCCATATCCCACAACCTGCGGAATTTCACCATAGTGTTTCTGTACTACAATCTCCGGTTGACTGCCTTTCGCTTTCAAGCGATTATGTAAAATCATCAAGGTGCTATCCAAACCTTCATGCAAATCAACCGGTTGCAGAGTTTGATCGTCTGCACGGGAAAAATGACGCAAACTCCGAACCAGTTGATTAATGCGGTTGGCTCCCACTTCCATAGAAGCAAGAACTTGGGGTAAATCTGCCACCAGAAACTCTACATCCAGATTCTCTTGGGCCTGTTGAATTTCGGCCCCAGGTTCTGGATATTGGTTTTGGTAGAGTGTCACTAACTCTAACAAGTCTTGAGTATAGGCGATCGCGTGGGTCAAATTCCCACAGACAAAACTCACTGGATTATTAATTTCATGGGCCACCCCCGCAACCAACTGTCCCAAGGAAGACATTTTGTCCTGTTGTACTAATTGACTTTGGGCTAGTTTTACTTGCTCTAAAGCTTGTTGCAGCGCTTCGGACTGTTGACGATAAGAAGCCTCTGACTCTTTAAGTGCCAATTCTGCTTGTTTGCGATCGGTGATATTCTGAACCATCCCTTCATAATATAGAAGGATTCCTGCCGGATTCCGCACTTCCCTAGCCGTTTCTGAAATCCAAATCACTTGGCCATCCGGTTGGCGAATTTGGGATTCAAAATCCCACACCTGTCCGTATTTCGTTAATTGCTCTACAAACTCCTGGCGACGGTCTCTATCGACAGACAGATCTCCTACCCGAATTCCCTCATTCTTCAGAGCTTCTACAGTAGAATAACCATAAATCCCAGCCAGAGCCGGGTTCGCACTGATTAACTCACCCTCTGGAGTGCTTTGAAACATTCCCTCCATGGCATTCTCAAACATGGAGCGATATTTTTCTTCTGCCTGCCTCCGTTTGGCAACCTCATCCGCTAACTCTAAGTTAGCTTGGGCCATTTGTTGGGTTCGTTTTACCAATCTTTGATGGATATTGGGGGTTGAGCGGGGGTCAATGCCCTCAGAAAAATTCATCCGTCGAATATGGGTCTCAGGTTTTGAATAGTGTTCATACAAGTACATAGCATCGTTTCCCCCCTAGGTTTACGCAACTCTATCTATTAGTATCTAAAAATTCATGAAATCTTGATGTGACAATACCCTAATCAACTTGTGATTATTCGCTCAAAAAGGTGTGATATGAATTACAGACAAATTCAAGCATTAAATCGGAGACTTTGGAGGTCTCCACTCAACATTGTCCTGAATTACTTAGGGTGGATTGGAGCGATCGCCTTATCCTTCCTGGCTTTTCCCGCTCTAGCTGCCGAACTCAGACAATGGCAATATGACCCACTGAAGACTCAATTGGAGTTAATCTTCCAAGGAAAAATAACACCTCGCTACTTCGTTGTCGAGAATCCCCTGAGAATTATTTTAGAATTACCGGATACAGAAATTCAAGTACCTACGGATCGCAATTTTTACTCTGGATTCGTTCAGGAAATTTCCTTAGAAACTTTGGAATCCGATGAAACACAGTTGATTTTATATTTGTCTCCTGGGGTGACATTAGCCCCAGAATCAGTGGAGATCGAATCCTCTCCCACATCTGCTGGATTCTATAGAACCGTAATTCGTCCCTTGATTACTCAAGATCGGTCAACATCAGCCCTAACCCTCCCTCCAGCCACGTTTGAACCCTCAGCGAATCAGCCCCTCGTCTCGGTTCCTCCCCTATTTCCCCGTCAGTCCCAAGCGCCAACTGGCAATGCGGAAGAACCCACCCCTGGAGCATCAGCCGCTTCCCTGGTGACGCAACCGGCATCCGTAGAAACAACACCGGATTTAGTCGGAATCAGAAGGCGATCGCTCCCTCAAGCTCCTGCTCCCAGTTTGGATGTGCCCCCTATCCGCTCCACAGTGATTCCTACCATCGAGTTTGGGCAAGATTTGCCCTCGTCTAATTCAGGAACCAGAATTGCTCAGAATCCTAGAGATTCTCTGCCTCGCGGAACTCGTTTAAGATTGCGCTATCCAGGCCAGGAGAGCATTTACCTCACTCCTGGTATTCCCTTACAAGAAGTGTTAATTGTTCATGAAGCCATCATAGATCGGCAGGGGAGTTTACTGATCCCCGTAGGAACACGGGTAATTGGGCAATTTGAAACCCAAGGCCAACAGAGTCGCTTCCGAGCTACTGCGATTATTCTGGGGTCTGACCGTACTTTTCCCATTCAAGGAAGATCGGATCGTCTGACTTCTGTCAATCCCAATCTGCCGGTAATTATTCAACCCGGACAGATCATCGAGATTCGCTTATGATGGCGGCCAGATTTCCATTAAAATTTATCGCTAAAGACAATCGGACCGAATCGATATACTACAATCGTGTTATCCCTATGGGGGTAACATCTGTTTTATCTTGTGCAACTGCTCAGGGAGAGAGAGCCTATCGATACTATCTACGGCAACATTCAAGGATTAAAGCCGAGTCAACTCAAACAATTGCAACGGTTGTATCATCAACGGCTACCGGGCGATCGCCTAACGACATCTGAATTTGCCCAGCGTGTTGCTGCCATCAGTTCAGAAATTAATCAACCCGTCTGTAGCTACATTAACCGTCGCGGGCAAGTCATTCGCGTAGGAGTCGGTAGTCCCCACCAAACCCAGATCCCCCCTCTGGAACTGCCCCGATATGGCATGGAGCGACTGAGCGGTATTCGCTGTATTGCGACTCAACTGAAGCAGACTCCGCCCAATAAGTCAACCCTCACTGCCATGGCTTTGCAACGCTTGGATGCTCTAGCGGTTTTAACCCTGAGTGGTGAGGGTTCCTATCGTAGGGGTAAAGGAGCAACGGGCTATGTTAAATCAGTCTATCTCGCCCATTTAATCGCCGATCCGCAACTGAATTGGATTCTTTCTCCTCCCGTGAGTTTGGAGAAATTGACCGATTCAGATTTTCTGGACTTGGTAGAAGAACTGGAAAATGAATTTCGCACAGAAGCGGTTGCTCAAGCCGTTGATACGGAGCAAGACCGGGTATTATTGGTGGGTCTACAGGTGGATCGAGCCAGTCCTGAACGGTTCTCAGAAGGGTTGCAAGAGTTAGCTCGGTTGGTGGAAACGGCTGGCGGTATAGTCTTAGAGACCATGCAGCAGAAGAGATCGCAACCCCATCCCCAAACCGTTGTCGGCAAGGGTAAGGTCTCAGATATTGCTTTAACCGCCCAAACCCTAGGTGCAACTTTGGTGGTGTTTGACCGAGATTTATCCCCCGCTCAAGTGCGGAATTTGGAAACCCAAATTGGTATTCGAGTCTTAGACCGTACTGAAGTAATTTTAGATATCTTTGCCCAACGGGCCCAGTCCCGTGCCGGGAAACTCCAGGTGGAGTTAGCGCAACTTGAGTATATGTTGCCTCGGTTGACGGGACGCGGTCAAATGATGTCTCGGTTGGGTGGAGGTATTGGAACTAGAGGCCCGGGGGAAACCAAGTTAGAGACCGAGCGGCGGGTCATTTCACGACACTTGTCTCGTTTGCAACGGGAAGTGAACCAATTGCAAGCTCACCGAGGTCGTTTGCGTCATCAGCGGCAACATCGGGAAATTCCGGCGATCGCCATTGTCGGCTATACGAATGCCGGTAAATCCACCCTGCTCAATACTCTCACCAATGCCGAAGTTTATACTGCCGATCGGTTGTTCGCCACCCTGGATGCCACCACCCGTCGGTTAGTGGTTCCCCATGCAGTGACTGGAGTCGCGCAAACCATTCTGATGACGGATACGGTGGGATTTATTCACGAGTTGCCTCCTCCCTTGGTGGATGCATTCCGGGCAACTTTAGAGGAAGTCACTGAAGCGGATGCCCTGTTACATTTGGTCGATCTCTCCCATCCTGCGTGGGAACAACAAGTGGAGTCGGTAACTACCCTGTTATCGGATCTGGCGATCGAACCTTGTCCCAGTTTGATGGTGTTTAATAAAATCGATCGAGTTGATGGCGATACCCTGGCTCTAGCTCAAGAAAACTATCCCCAAGCTCTGTTTATCTCCGCTAGTGCGCGTCTGGGTTTAGAAACCCTGCGTCACAAACTCGGTCAACTGGTTCATTATGCTGCCCATCAAAATTAGGGAATAAAGAGAAATTCCTTGTGAACTTATGCACCTCCAATACCATCCCAAACCTGACTTACCCTCAGCTCAAGATTTACCAGACTCGGATGAAACTCCTGTGGATAATCAACTGCAACATCTAATTCCTGGACTTCTTGAAGCGGTGCTGGCCTTGATTTGGTCAGAGCGAATGGATTGGTTTTTTGGTGTAGATATGGGAATTTACACTGACCCCAACGAACCGGCTATTGTCCCCGATGGTTTTTTGAGTATTGGTGTCCCCAGAATTATTGATGAAGGGTTACGCTTATCTTATGTTCTCTGGGTAGAGCAAAAAAATCCGACTTTAGTGTTAGAGGTAGTCTCGAAAACGAGAAGAGGAGAATATAGTGAGAAAAAAGAACAATATGCTCAATTGGGAGTTCTCTATTATGTCATTTATAATCCCCTACGGAAACACAAACAGAAGTTAGAAGTTCATCAACTCAAGGGAGGTGAATATCAATTATTATCTGGGGAACCGGTATGGTTATCCGAACTCAATTTAGGTATCGGTAGAGAGCATGGAACTTATCAAGGGATTACCAGAGAATGGCTCTATTGGTATGATGAAAACACAAATCGCTATCTGACTCCAGAGGAAAGGGCAGAGAGGGCTGAACTAGAGCGCGATCGCGAACGTCAGGAAAAGGAGAACCAACAAGAAAGAGCCAATCGCGCGGAAGCGGTGGTTGAGGAGAAAGAACAAACCATTCAACAGTTAAGAGAACGCCTGGCACAATTAGGTCTCGATTCAGATAGTCCGACTTAATTGAATGGGGATGAAATCGGGACTATAAGATGAAAAACAGTTTTTCCATTACCCAGTAACCGCGCGAAGCACTATGTTACGACGATATTACTACGATCGCCTTACCCAACCGTTAATTGTAAACCGACTATCGGTAAACTTTTTCGAGGGACAACGCACGGGTAGGACTTCATGTAAATAACGACTGAGGAAAAAGACAATGCTGTTATGTCGGGGTTCAACCGTTTGGTAGGTATCTGCTTTAGCATAATATCCATTTTTGATGGTACTGTCGTAAAGGAGCAGCTCTCCCCCACTAAAGTTTTTGGGTTGATTATGGAAATAGTAAACATAGGTTAGCTCTCGAGTGGCAGTATCTGGAGAACCATTATCATTATGGAGCCTAAAATAATGACCATCATTATGGGCGGTTAATTGGGCTTCCACATCGTGGGGTTCAAACAGGGGACGATCGAGTTGGGGTAAAACTTCTGGTATCATCCCTTTTATCCGTTCAATCATTATCTCGGAGAATTCGGGGAAGTGATAGAGAACGGTGGAATAGCGATAGTCTGCTTCTCCAGTGGATGTAGTGGTACTCGTGAAATCTTTTTGACGTTTTTTGACATATTTGAGCAAGCGATCGCACTCTTCGTCACTCAGGAAGCTATCTAAATGGACAAAGCGGGAGGTAATGGTATTCGATATGGGAGCCGGGGGTTGAGGTGCAGGAGTAGCCATCTGCTGTGTTTTCTGTTGCACATATAATGGTGGTTCTGTGAGGACTCCAATGAGTTGATGACTGGGAAAACACAGCGCCTGGCGATCGTCATTTAAGGGAATTTGAAATAATTGAGAGCCAGAGCTTCCCTGGTTTCCTATTTGGGCAGCCAAGACTTTCATCACTGCTACCAGGATAGGGGAATTGGAGGGCAGAGATAGGGTATACTGATGACCCCCGGCTAAGAGCAGGGTAACTTTAATGGTTTGAACTGCGACTGCTGATGTTTGGCTACTCATTGGATGAACAGTGTAGAGTTGATAGTGAACAGTTGATCGTTATCTTACGATCGGGGAAGTCTCTTAATTCAGAAATTCTATACTTTGAATCTCCGATGTCCAAAATTTCCATTCACCCTTAGATTTTTTTAAGGTATGAAGTATGATCAGTCGGTTATCCCTAAATTGAGCATCACCTCCAATTTTGGTAGTCGTTTGAGTGGCCATAATTTGAGCTTTATCACCCGTGAGTTCAACAATTTCCCAATCGTTAAATTCATATCTTAAATCCACTAAATCAATGGAAGAGAGAACCGTTTGTCGTGTGATTTCCCATTGGGGAGAATCCGGGTGCATCGTGTTCATATATCTCTCAACATTTTCCGCATTGATAGCGTTTAAGTTTTCGTCGAGTAAGGCTTGGATTTTGGCTCTCTCTTCAACTTCTTTAGTCTGAGATGAATTTTGCTCATGGCGTGGATTGAATACGTCAGTCGTAGACGCGATGGTGGGTAAGGACTCAATCGAGAACAGAGTCATAATCGAGACTAAGGCAATGTGAGAAAACATAAATAATTCAGTTAGCCAGCTAAAGGTTATTTGATTCTAATTTTTGTCTTATCCCCCGATCTCCCCATTCCCCTATCCCTTCTAAAGTCTCGGCGGAATGGAATACCACCCATACCAGTGATGAACGGCTAACCAAGTAACAGATAAGAGGGCGGCTAAACTTAAGGTTAACCCACTATAGGGAACCAATAGCCCTAAAACGGGTAAAACGGCTCCGGAGATAGTGGCAATGAGTGCAGCAGAGGATTCGCGATGGTTGTCACCTAATCCCCAAGCTAGGGGGAGTAATACAAAAGAGAGGAGAATCCAGGATAGCTCTGGGCTAAGGACGCGACTAGCGTAGGTGAGGGCGAAAATACAGGCGAAAAACACGCCACAGGCGATCGCCACATCCCGCAGTTGCAGAGGTAACGATAAGTACAGCAAGCCAATCCACCAGAGCAATAAACCAGGAGTGAGTAGCAGTAGACGGGGCAAGACTCCTGTTCTGCCCACAGGACTCGTAGCGGTAAATACACCGAAGGGATTACGGACAGAAACGTTATCTTCAAATACCCAGATAAACCGTTTACCTTGTCCTTCTTCCAAGGTTTGAGTGGGAACGATACCACTGGCAAAATCAGCTTTAGGAAAATTGGCGATCGCCGTTAACTGAAAATTGGATAATAATTGTCCATTGGCATTATAGACCCATCGCGGAGACCCTTGAACTTGATAGGTAACCCGAAATTGGGCGGTTTCTTTAGACTCTAAGCTAAACGGAAAACCGTAATCTCCAGGATTAATGGGTTCTAAACGTTGTCCATCGCGATCGATACGAAAATTCTGGAGGATCGTATAACTGTAGGGAGGCTGGATTTCAAAGAAAAAATCCTCCTTCTCTCCCAAGAGATTCGTCACCTGATACTGAGCATCAAAGGAAACCTGATAAACCGGGAGATTCGTTTGCACATCCATCACCTGATTGAGTAATACGTCAATCTCAGAAACTTCTAAAGTCAAATAGCGGTTGACCTCTCGGACTTCCTCCACCTCCACATACTCACCCTCTACATATTGGTTATAGCGATAGGTTTCAGGGATAGTGTAGCGCACTTGAGGAGCAGCCTGTTCCAATCTCTCCCTAGAGAGGATCTGGGCAGATTCAACGACTTTGGCTTGTTCCCAATGATGATAGCGGTTGGCTAGGGTTGTACAGAAGAAAAAGCCAAGGGCGATCGCCACCAACAGTACCACACCATGTTGCAGAAGTTCCAAAAGTAGATCGTAGCGTTGTAACCATTTATGCGTCCAAGCCGAAGGATCTCGATCCCGTGGCAAGGCAAAACCCAAAGCCGCTAAGACGAAACCAAATCCTGCCACCACCAGAATAAAAATGAGAAAAGCCTTAAAAATATGACTGCCAAACTGCATTAATTCGTCGGCATGGGTAAGATCGGGTAAATTGGGAATGCCTTCAGGAAGTCTAAACATAAGATCTTATAGCGCTTCGCGCTAGGGAATAGGGAATAGGGAATAGTAATGCAGTCATCATATATTCTTATGACTCTTGCCTCTTGCCTTTTGCCTTTTGCCTGACTTCTGTAAGAAGTCAATGTCCACTATCGACTATTCACTGGCTATGGATCGCAATCAGAACCATACAGATCAAATCGATATCTTGGTGGTTGATGACACTTCAGCGAACTTAAGTGTACTCACCCAACTGTTATCTAAAGAAGGCTATAAAGTCCGAGTCGCTCGTAATGGTGAGTTTGCCTTACGCTCTGCATTGTCTTCTCCTCCGAGTCTGATTTTATTGGATATTATGATGCCAGAAATGAATGGCTATCAAGTTTGTGAATATCTAAAATCCAACCCTAAAACCCAGGATATCCCGATTATTTTTTTGAGTGCTTCTGATGAAATTTTGGATAAAGTGACGGCGTTTGGGGTGGGAGGGGTTGATTATATTACTAAGCCTTTTGAAGGGATAGAAGTTTTAGCCAGAATTGAAAATCAACTCCGGTTGCGCTCTCTACAACTGCAACTGCAAACCCAAAATCAACATTTATACGCAGAAATCGAAAAGCGCAAGTCTATCGAAGCCTCTTTAGCTCAATCTCGTTCCCTACTATCGGGAATCTTGAATAGTTCCCTAGATGGTATAGCCGCCTTAGAATCTATCCGAGATCATCAAGAAAAGATAATCGATTTTCGCTGCTTATTGCTTAACCCTATGGCCTATCAATTATTAGGCCAATCTCAATTATCGAGTAAATCGTTATTGCAAGCTTTGCCGGGTTTAAAACTCGATGGGCTATTCAATGAGTTTATCTCGGTGGTAGAAACCTCACATGCGATCCAAAAAGAACTTTATTATGCTCATGATGACATTGAATGCTGGTTTGAGATTTTGTTAGTGAAGCTTGGAGATGGGTTAACGGTGACGTTTCGGGATATTACTAAGCGTAAACAGATTGAGTTAGCCCTGGAAAAAGCGAATTTAGAATTAACCAATCAAGCGAATCTGGATGGTCTGACTCAAATTGCCAATCGTCGCTATTTCGATCAGTATTTGGCCGAGCAATGGCAACAGTTGAAGCTAGAACAACGGCCTTTGGCGTTAATTTTGGCGGATGTGGATTATTTTAAGCTCTATAACGATAATTATGGCCATCAAGGGGGCGATCGCTGTTTAATTAAGGTGGCTCAAACCCTTTCCCATCATTTACCAACAGCCGAAAGTTTGGCCGCTCGCTATGGGGGGGAAGAATTTGGGATTATTCTTCCCCAAACGTCCTTGGAGCAAGCGGCTCAAGTGGGAGAGATCCTTCGCCAAGCCATTCATACACTCAGGCTCGATCATGCCCATTCTCAGGTGTGTTCCTGGGTAACGTTAAGTTTAGGAGTCAGTGCGGTGGTTCCTGGGGATATTCAATCTCCGGAGTTACTCATTGCTCAAGCCGATCGTGCTTTATACCAAGCCAAACAAAAAGGACGCAATCGCTTAGAATGTGCCTAGTGGACGGCTCCCATTAAAATGATGCATAGCTTTATTCCTCCCCATCGCTTTTTCCCTTATTTAACTTGGACCGAGATTCGGGATATGCCCAATAAAGAAAATGTGGTGATTGTGCAACCCATAGGGGCAATTGAGCAACATGGACCCCATTTACCCTTAATTGTCGATTCGGCGATCGCCACTGGAGTCTTAGGAAAAGCACTAGAAAAGCTCCCTGAAGATATCCCAGTCTACGCCTTACCCACCCAATATTACGGCAAATCTAACGAACACATTAACTTTCCAGGAACCATTACCCTCAGTGCCCAAACCTTGCTTGCGGTACTCAAAGAACTGGGAGAGAGCATCTATCGCGCTGGTTTTCGCAAACTCGTTTTTCTCAATGCCCATGGAGGACAACCTGAAATTATTAGCATTATCGCCCGTGATTTGCATATCCAATACGCGGATCTGATGGTCTTTCCCCTCTTTGTTTGGCGCGTTCCCAATGCATCGGGTGAACTGCTCAAATCACAACCCCATCCAGAATTAAGTATTCACGCCGATCTGGGAGAAACCAGCCTTTTGCTCTCCCTACTCCCCGATCGAGTGCATATGGAGCGAGCCGTGAAAGAATATCCTCAAGGATTACCCCCAGAAGATAGCCTACTGTCTATGGAAGGAAAACTCCCCTTTGCTTGGGCAACCCATGAACTGAGTCAAAGTGGGGTATTTGGCGATCCGACAGGTGCAACCTCTGAAATTGGCGATCGCCTCCTCGACTCCCTGGCTCAAAGTTGGGCGAAAGTGCTGCAAGATGTCTATGATTTTTCTCGACCCAACCTAGTACCGCGATCGCATTAAAATAGTGCATTAGAATTAGAATTAGAATTAGAATCAGATCGGGAAGAGGGGATAGGAAGGCGTTTCGCGCATTCTCTGACCCTATTCCCGATTACCTATTACCTAGCGCGAAGCGCTATAACTATGACTTCCAAAATACTCACCCAGCTTAAAATATTAGAAACTTTTTATCTTCATAGAGAAGCCAATGTCACTCTTGAAAAAACCTTAGACAAAATCATTAGAAAGGAGTTGCATACCGCTCAACAGAAAAGTCTGTAATTAGAAGAAGAGTTACAAAAAATTGAGCAACACTATCAGATATCTTCTGCTGAATTTCATCAAAAATTTCACTTGGAAAAACTTGGAGATAACATTGATTTTGTAGAATGGAATGCGTTCTATGAAATGTGGCAGCGTTTGCAGGAGCATATAGAATTACTGCAATCGAGTTGAAATTTATGTTAATTGAGGATTATTTGATTTCTATCAAGGTTAAATTGTTAACTCGTGCAGTGATTCACTCTTTTACCATTGTAAAGGAACGAGCGATTCTTGACCAAGGATATTTTCGTGCCCGTTTGACCTTAAAAAATGGTGACTTTTGTGAGACTGTGGAGTTTTTTACCGCTAACGACCCAACTTGTATTACGGAAAGCTATCGTTATCAATGGATAGATTTGACTAAGCAGAAACTTCGCAAACGATGGGACAATGTTGAGCATTTTCCAGGTTTGCCCAACTTTCCGCACCATATTCACATCCTGGAAGAAACGAATGTCTACCCTGGTCGATCCCTCAATATTTGAGAATTTATCGATTGTCTAGAGCGAGAGATTGATACTTTGAGTTAGAACGCGAATAAGGCAACCTAGATGTAGGGATTCAGGTGTTGTCACTATCCAAGATATTGCACGGGGTATAAATCCCCTTGGACAAATATTAGTTCCACTGTGGGCTGGAAATCGATCGCTTCTCAACTGTCCCAAACCCTGATAAAATGAAGTCTTTGCTTCCCTGTCCTCCCTGCTAAAACACTCAAAAACCTGATCGTTCTCACCATCAGGTAAACATCAATGTTAGGATTGCCACAGAGAAGAAACGAAAAGATGTGTCAATAAAAGGTAACGAATTGCATGGTAGAGATAGACAAGTCAATATCCTTTGACGGACGGGATATTCGGCTCAAAGTGGGAATTCTTGCGCCTCAAGCTGGTGGTTCAGTTCTGATCCAATCGGGAGATACGGCAGTTTTAGTGACGGCAACTCGTGCTTCAGCACGGGAAGGAATCGATTTTCTACCCCTACTGGTTGACTATGAAGAGCGACTCTATGCTGCGGGGCGAGTCCCAGGTGGATTTTTGCGTCGAGAAGGAAAACCCTCGGAAAAAGCCATATTAACCAGTCGCTTAATCGATCGCCCCTTACGTCCCCTGTTTCCCTCCTGGTTGCGGGATGATATTCAAGTCGTAGCCACAACTCTATCGATGGACGATCGGGTTCCCCCCGATATTTTAGCGGTCACGGGTGCATCCCTAGCGGTGATGTTAGCGAAAATCCCCTTTTACGGGCCCATGGCTGCTGTACGGGTGGGATTAGTTGGCGATGATTTTGTGATTAACCCCACCTATACAGAAGTGGAGAATGGTGACCTCGACCTAGTGGTGGCTGGATCGCCCAATGGTGTGATTATGGTGGAATCGGGAGCCAACAAACTGCCAGAACAAGATATCATCGAGGCGATCGATTTTGGTTACGAAGCGGTTTGTGATTTAATTACTGCCCAACGGGAATTAATGGCAGAAATGGGCATCGAATTAGTCATTCCCGAAGTGCCTCAAGAAGATGAAACCCTCACCCAATTTATTAGCGATCGCGCTACGGAGAAAATTAAAGGCATTCTTTCCCAATTTGATCTGGATAAACCCACCCGCGATCAGCTCCTAGACGATATTCGAGAAACTGAAATCTCCTCTGCGATCGCCGAACTCCCAGAAAACGACTCCATTCGTCAAGCCGCAGAAGCTGATGATAAGGCAATCTCCAAAACCTTCAAAAGCTTGACGAAGAAGCTGATGCGTAAACAAATTGTGGACGACGGAGTGCGTGTCGATGGACGCAAACTCGATGAAGTTCGCCCCATCTCCTGCATGGTGGGCCTATTACCACCTAGGGTTCACGGTAGCGCTCTCTTTAACCGAGGGTTAACCCAAGTAATGTCCATCGTCACCCTGGGAACCTCTGGAGATGCCCAAGAACTCGATGACCTGCATCCCGATGCCCAAAAACGCTATATCCATCACTACAACTTCCCTCCTTATTCTGTGGGAGAAACCAAACCCATGCGATCGCCCGGTCGTCGGGAAATTGGCCACGGCGCTCTAGCAGAACGGGCTATTATCCCCGTACTGCCCCCTAAAGATGACTTCCCCTATGTGATCCGGGTGGTCTCTGAAGTTCTCTCCTCCAACGGTTCCACCTCCATGGGGTCAGTCTGTGGCTCAACCCTAAGTCTCATGGATGCTGGTGTCCCCATTGCTCAACCCGTTAGTGGTGCAGCCATGGGTCTGATTAAAGAAGGGGATGAAGTGCGTATCTTGACCGATATCCAAGGCATCGAAGACTTTCTTGGCGATATGGACTTTAAGGTTGCCGGCACTGACTCCGGGATTACCGCCCTGCAACTGGATATGAAAATTACTGGATTACCGGTAAGCGTGATTGCTGATGCGATTAAACAAGCCAAACCAGCCCGGTTACATATCCTAGAAAAGATGACCGGTACCATCAGCACCCCTCGCGAAAACCTATCGTCCTATGCCCCTCGGATCGTCACGTTCAAAATTGACCCCGAACGGATTGGCTTAGTAATTGGGCCGGGTGGAAAAACGATTAAGGGCATTACGGAACAAACTGGAGCTAAAGTCGATATCGAAGATGATGGCACGGTCATGGTCTATAGTTCCGATCCGGAAAAAGCCAGACAAGCCCAATACCTGATCCAAAACATGACCAAAAAGCCTGAAGAAGGGGATGTTTATCTGGGCAAAGTCACTCGCATTATCCCCATTGGCGCTTTTGTCGAGTACCTTCCAGGTAAAGAAGGCATGATCCATATTTCCCAGTTGGAAGATCGACGAGTGGGTAAAGTCGAAGATGTGGTGGCTGTAGGCGATGAAGTGATTGTCAAAGTGCGTGATATTGATAATAAAGGACGCATTAATCTGACTCGCTTGGGTATTCATCCGGAGGAAGCAGAAAAGGCTAGACAGGAGGTCAAATCTTTTTAGCTAGGCTGCCCAGAAGCCCACACTAGCCTTTCGGTATAGTGTGGGAGTCGGTCATGTTTTGAGCGTTATTACCTTTGCCATTACCTATTGCCATTCCAACTTATCCTGACTCGGATACTCACGGCTGTCAAAGAAAAAAGTGTTGTTAGTATCTGCTAATATGAGTCACTATAGTTTATTGGCCCTTAGTCTATTGGCCCAAGGCACAGCTACCGATCTGGGGGATGGACTGCTCACCGTTCTGCCAATGGATGAGTTCGTTCCTCCCGTATCTGATGCTTCCTCCGATCTGTCTTTAGCACGAATCGTTGAGGAAGTGTTAGATACTTTGCCCACAGTTGATGACTTTCAACCCCAGTTTAGTCAATCAAATCAGGTAGCTCAGTTGAGTCTGGATCGAACGGCGAATTTACTGCCAGTAATGCCCCAACCAGCAACTTCTGCCGCTGCCGTTGAGTGGCGGCCGGTATCCGGAAAGCAATTGTATCAACAAAGACTGGCGGCGTTGAAGGAAGGGAAGATTTATACTCGTTTGTCGGTTAATAGTTTTGCCGATCGCTGGACCAAAGCAATAGAACAACCGACTCATCAACAATGGCAATGGTTATTAGAGCTAGAAGCTAAGGCGATCGCCAGCGGTCAAGGAAAAAATCGCTTAAATGTATTGGTGGGAGACTCCCTCAGTGTTTGGTTCCCCCATGACCAGCTCCCCCCAGGTAAATTATGGCTGAATCAAAGTGTCTCAGGAGAAGCAACTCGACATATTCTCCAACGCTTACATTTTTTCAACTCCACTCAACCCGATCGCATTTTTGTTTTAGCTGGAATTAACGACTTGCGTCAGGGAGTCAGTAATCAGGTCATTATCCAAAATTGGCGCACCATGGTGGAAACCTTACGCCACAAGCACCCCAACTCAGAAATTATTCTCCAGTCCCTGTTACCCACAAGATTAGAGGCGATTGGCAATCAGCGTATCCGTTATCTTAATGGACATTTAGCGGCGATCGCCCATCAAGAAGGAGCTACCTATCTCGATCTCTATTCTCAATTTACCGATGACCAAGGAAACCTAGACCGGAATCTAACCACTGATGGCATTCATCTGAGTCGCCAGGGTTACAGCATTTGGCAACAGGCACTCCACGAGTACGAAAATCCCCAACTGCTGGATCGAGGCTATCATGCGATCGAAATTGAGGGTGCGATCAGGGGATAGGGGGACACGAGGACATGGAGATCGCCTATTGTCTAGCGCTTTGTGCTATATTTTTTAGATTTCCTTCCACTCTTAACTTGTCCATAACTTATTTACCTATGTTATCATATAGATGACGTATAGATAAAAAACAGGCTGATGACTGCCAAACGTAAGTTAGTCACCTTTAAAACGGATGAGAAGCTTTGGAAAGATTTCAAAACCGTTTGTGGCAAAACCACCGCTACAGAAGCATTTATCAGCTTTATGGAGCGCTGTGTAGAACAGGGAATACTACCCTCAGATCAGCCGACCCCCGAACAGTACGCAGCCCTAGAACAACGGGTTGCTACCTTAGAAACGCTTGCGATCCAAGGACAAGAACAAATCTCAAAGTTGAGCAAAAACATGAATCAACCTCAAAGTCGTGTTGCAGCCAATTCGTCCAAAAAATAATCCCAGTTAATAAAGGAATTTAAAACTATGCTAACTCCTGAGCCAAAGATTTTAGTCATCTACAACGCTTTAAGCGATTTAAAAAGCATCCTGGGCCTTTTGCAAGAGAGTGGTTATCAAGTGCAAACCCTATCCTATAGAGAAGGGCAATCTACTAAAATTCTAAAAGATCGCCCTGACTTAATCTTAATCGATCGTCGTGAGGCCCACCCTGAAAATCTGGCATGGATTACGTCCTTATGTGGTCAAGCTGTCATGAAATCGATTCCTATGGTAGCGATGACGACCTTAGAAGATCTCATGGATCATTATCCTTTTTATCTCGATTATCAAATCGATTACTTACTCAATCCCTTTGAAGCAGAAGAATTATTATCACGATTAGAAACCCATTTCCAAGTGTCCCATGAATTTCAAGACCTTCACACTCAAGAAGAACATCAGTCTCCTTCTCCTGTCGCTGATTACCAACCTCTAGAACTCACCTCGATCGATCATCTCAATCATGAGATTCGCACTCCCTTACATGGCATTTTAGGTCATATCCAAATGCTCTATCGTGAGTCGGATCTAACTCCACAACAAAAGTCTCACTTACACAGGATTGAAATCTGTAGTCATCAGGTTCTGCAAACTATGCATCAGATGCTTAATCCCTCTGACAAAGACGATTTTAGGGAATATAAGACTTTAGCTCCTCAACCCTCTATAGAAGTTTCCTTAGAGGCTTCTCAGATTCCTCCTAGTGGCGAACTGATGACCCTATATAATGCAGCTCAAATTGGGGATATTGAGGTGATTGAACAGGAAAGTTTACGCTTGAAAGCTTTAAGCCAGAGCTATTTGAAATTTGCCAATTGCATTCTTGAGTTAGCTGAACAGTTTGAAGATAAAAAGATTGTGGAGTTGATTCGGCAATATGCTTCCTTAGAGCAACGGGTTAGTTGAAGCTCAAGTGCTAGATAATCGTAATCTTATAGTATAGTAGTTCTCTTTTCAGTGATTAAATTAAGGGTAAAACGAGCAAGGTCGTTTAACAGCTATTGGTAAGAGAGCCTGATACTCTGAATTATTGATAATATAAGCGCCGAACCGAGCTAAATGGGGGTTCATCATTTGTGCATCAAAGAGGAGAAAGTGGCGATCGCGCAACCATTCAACTAATTTGACCATGGCTACCTTAGAGCCATCGGGAATCCGAAAAAACATGGATTCCCCAATAAAAGCCCCACCAATGACGATACCTAAAATCCCTCCAGCTAGGGTATCATTCTGCCAGGTTTCAAAACTATAGGCCCATCCCGCGCGGTACAGAGCCAAATAAATAGCTTTCAGTTCTGAGGAAATCCAGGTTGAGGGGCGATCGGCACATCCTTCTACAACTGCCTCAAAATCACGATTAATGGCTACCGAAAACCGGTTTTGGTTCAGAACGCGTTGCAGGGATTTCGGATATCGGAAGCGATCGTCGAGGGGGATCAGAGTACGAGCATTACTTGAATACCAGCTTAACGTTGAGGACTTTTTTTCATCCTCGTCTTCGGACATCAAGAAAAAGCCTTGGCGATACCCGTCAATAATTAAGGGGATATCATAATCCATAGTATTCTACTATAATTCATCAATCTGAAGGTTGCTCTTCAAGGAAAGGGGAAAACTGGGTTGTCCCGATTGAGTTGTGCCGTTTACCTCTTGGCTTGTCCATTGACAAAACGGCGAAAGACCTTAACTTATTATTTATAACTATTCCCCACTACTGATTACCCCTTACCAGAAAAAAGCACTATATCTATGACTGAACCGATTCAACCGATTACGTTACCTCTAGCTAGAGATGCACAACAGGAGGGCCAATGGTTACAAAAAACCCTGCATCAGTGGCTCGATCGAGAGTTTCTACCAGAACCAGTCAATCATCAGATTGCCCAACGAGCAACCCAAGTCTATGTAAGACATCGATTGGAAGGGGAAACAGATCTCGGTTCCCTAGTGATTGCGATTATCACTGAAATGCAGGGGTTTGATTTTTCCGAAAGCTTTTATGGCGAATTTGCGATCGCCAATGCAGTAAGTGATTTATTACTTCAAAGTCTAGGGATTGATACTTGTTGTGGTCAAGGCTAGGGATTGTCAGCCAATCCCTATCTCTAATCTACCAACTGGATTTGACCACTCCTGGTAATAGCCCCTCGTGGGCCATTTCCCGAATCACATGGCGAGATAGGCCAAAATCGCGGTAATATCCTCTAGGACGGCCTGTCGCCCAACAGCGATTGCGCAAACGACTGGGAGCGCTATTACGGGGAAGACGTTGGATTTGACGATGGAGTTCAAATTTTTCCCCTGGATCATCAGCTTTCCGGAACTGCTCAAGTAACTCTTGGCGCTTCTGAGCATACTTCTGTACTAGCTTTTGGCGTTTCTTTTCCCGCTCGATCATACCCTTTTTAGCCATGGGTAACTGGTTCACCTCTGTTCTAAAGACACCATCTTCCATTATAGCACGCTCCTTAGATTGTCACCACTACTGAGGTTAAAGGTTAAACCTAAAAAACGATACCCTTCTGTACCTCTGAGTGTTTCCGTATCCTCCTCACCCCACCGGCTTAATGGGGATTCTAATCACAAATTCCGTTCCTTTTCCAGGTTCCGAGAAACAATCAATTTTTCCCCGATGTTTTTCGACGACAATCTGATAACTAATCGACAGGCCTAATCCTGTTCCTTTACCGACAGGTTTAGTAGTAAAAAACGGATCAAATAATCGGCGTTTAACTTCTTCTGTCATCCCTTGACCATTATCTTGAATTCGGATCGCCACATGGGGAGTTTTCCAATCCTTGGGTTTTCCCCAGTCTGTCACAATGGTAATTTGCCGAGGTTCTGCTCGATTTTCTAGAGCATCAATACTATTACTAATGATATTCATAAACACTTGATTGAGTTGACTGGCGTGACATTCAACTTGGGGCAAATCACCATAGTTTTTAATAACATCAATGCCACTAAATGAGCCTTTAGCTTTCAGACGATGCTGCAAAATAAGTAATGTGTTATCGATGCCCTCATCAATTTGAACCGGTTTCATTTCCGCTTCATCTAACCGGGAGAAATTCCGGAGTGACAGGACAATTTGACTAATCCGATCCGCTCCCACTTTCATGGAATCGAGCATTTTAGGTAAATCTTCGCGCAGAAAATCAATATCAATATCTTCCGATTCGTCCAGAATATCTTCATTCGGTTCTGGATAGTGTCTCTGATACAGTTCTAAAAGTTTTAATAAGTCTTCAATATAATTACTGGCATGAAGAAGATTACCATTAATAAAATTAACAGGATTATTAATTTCATGGGCAATACCCGCCACCATCTGTCCTAAGCCTGACATTTTTTCCGTTTGCACTAATTGCGCTTGAGTTTGTTTGAGCTTTTTCAAGGTCTGTTCTAATTGTTGAGCTTGGGCTTGGGCATGGAAGGCAGCGGCACGAGTTTGGGTATAGAGTTCAGATTGGTCAATGGCGATCGCCAGTTGGTCACAGGCTGCTCGTAATAGTTCCACCTCACTATCGGTCCAGACTCGCGATTTGTGACATTGACTACAGACAATTGCCCCCAATTGACCGGTGTGAGTTCGCAAAGGAACTAATAATTCTGACATAATGCCAAATTTTTCTAACAATTCTTGATGATAGGGATGTTCATCACTATTGATCCGGGTATCATCAATGCGGAAAATATCCAAAGATTGGAATTTTTCCACCACTTCCTCGACTTGAGTAATGGGATATTCACCTAATAAACTGGGCAAATCTCGCTCTTGAGCTTCATGAGTAATCGTTAAAATAGGTAGATGGATGGATAGACTATCTTTCGTGGGTAAAATGCACCAGAGAAAATGACAGCTATCAATTTGCAAAAGATTGCGAATTTCATGGACGGCGGTATCTAGAATAGTATTAAGATCTAAGGACTTACGAATTTGACTGGCTAATCCAAATAATAAACCTTCTCGACGGCTAATTAATTCAGTTCTTGCCCAAGAGCGGTCAATAGCTAAGGCAATCGCATCAGAAATCCACGCTAACATCTGATAAAGGTCTTCGCTGAAGGGATTTCGACCGAAGACTGCTAACACCCCCAATAAACGCTCTTCCAGAATCAGGGGATATCCAGCAAAGGCTTGGATCTGTTGGTCAGAAATCCAAGCCGGAGCGCCAATACAAACATCATTAGCCGTATGATTGGTGCAGTAAGCCTGTTGGCGAGTAGCGATAAATCCAATCACGGAAATGCCTAAAGGAATTCTAGCCTGTAGGGGATCGGTTAAGGTAATTGACCCAGCCAAGGCTTGTAACTCCAACATCTGACTTTCGGCATCAAATGTCCAAATTCTAGCACCAATGGCTTCGAGTTGCTCAATTAAAATTTGCGTACAGCGATCTAAAAGTGCAGGTAAATCTCCCCCTTGTCCCAAAGTTTTTCCGATTTCAGCCGCTAAAGTAGACAGTTCCGATCGTTCTAATAAAACGGCTTCTGCTTGTTTGCGCTCGGAAATATCATGGATAGAAATAGATAAACCCTCAGTGTAGGGATAAATTGCCACTTCCAACCATCTAGTTAAACTAGGGTTAAACGTTTCCAAATGTCTTGCTTTCTGCTCCAGAGTAGCTTGGTCACATTCCGGTTTCAAGATTTTTTGCCAAAATTCGGGCAATAAATCCCACAAGAGTTGTCCTAAGATTTTATGCTGTTCTGAAAACAAAAGACATTGAGCTTGGGCATTAACATACGTTATATGACTTTGCTGATCGACGGTTAAGAGGGCATCACTAATACTGTCTAAAATCTTAGTGATTTTTTCTGTCTGTTGTTCAAAGCTTGCTTGGGTATCTTGGCGCTCGGTAATATCACGAGAAACTGTAATCAGTTCTTGGAGTTTGTGGGTTTGGGGATCGTATAATCGGCCAATAGTGGTTTCAAACCATAAATAATGCCCCTGTTTATGGCCCATCCGATAGGTTAGGATGCGAATATCTGCGGGATCGAGAAGACGTTGACCTGCTTTTTGTAAGCGTTGTAAATCTTGGGGATGGAATAAATCTTCGACGTGAGTTCCTAGCAGTTCTTGAGAGGTATAACCGAGTAGCTTTTCACAAGCGCCAGAGGCATATAAACAAATTCCTTGGGGATTATAGCGAGCGATTAAGTCTTGCGTATTGTCGGTCATAATCCGATGGCAGTCTTGACTTTCTTGCAGTTGAGCTTCGATTGGTTTGCCATCGCTTAGAGTTTTAGGCGTGAGTTCAATGAGCCAGAATTTAGGGGTTTGGGATAAGGGGGTAATCTCTACATTAAGAAACTTTCCGGGAGTATTTTGGAGCCTCCAAGTATAGTCTTGGCGATCGCTCATCGGCAGAATGGTTTCTAGAGTCACTTGCTCTAAATCCGAAGGGAAAAAGAACGTTAGAGGTTTACCGACTAGATCGTCTATGGCAGCATGGTGGAGTTTAGCATAAGCACAATTGAGATAGATTAAAGTTGCATCCGGGTCAAGAATGCCCATGGCTACTGAACTTTGACCCCAAACTGCTGAGAGCAAGAAGGTTTGGGGTATCATGGTCAGGTTAGTAAATTCAGATTGTGCCATACTCTTAAGTCTCTCAGCAATTACAGCACGAAGCGCTGGAATAGGTCATGGGTAATCGGTAAACCGTTTTTAACCTTAAAAGCAAAATCCCCCATTGATCGAGTTTCGGAGAGGTTCGGATAGATGCTAGATCTAAATTTTACTCGAAGATCCCACTTAGTTCTCGTTACATTGGCTAAATGCTCGATCCTACACAAGCAAGATTGAACCTCCAGTCTACTCAATGGCAGGGCAAATTATCGGTTCAGTATCGGTTGTCTGCGGGCCGAACCTATCCCGTTGTTGAGGAGATGGTTGCACCTCTGAAGCTGCAACGTCCATTTTACAACCTAGGATCGGGTCACTGCCAAAGTGTTCTTTTGCATACGGCAGGGGGGTTAGTGGGCGGAGATCGCCTTTCTGTGTCCCTAAATTTAAGGCCAGAAACGTCTGTATTCTGGACTACACCCTCCGCAACTAAAGTTTATCGCTCTGCGGGAGAAATGGCTCGAACTCAGGTACAGATTCGGATTGAAGCAGGTGCAAGCTTAATTTGGTTTCCTTTGGAGACGATTTTGTTTAACGGCGCTCTTTATCAGCAGGATCTTCAGGTGGAATTATCTCCTGGAGCGATTTGGTGTGGCTGGGAGTGGACAAGGTTAGGGCGCACGGCCTTAGGGGAGGGTTTCGATCTCGGACAATGGCGCTCTCGAACTCAAGTCACCCAGCAGGGAATGCCCCTGTGGATTGATGCCCAGAGTAGCTTGACCCAGAAAGGTGCTTTAGAAGTTGATTATGGCTTGGGAGGATATCCTGTGGTGGGATCGTTCTGTTGCTTGGGGAGGGAGATCGGGCGATCGCTCCTAGAAGAGATACAAGCCTTTTTTCCCCGTTCTGAAAAAAAGTTCTCCGTTGGGGTTACTCGACTGCCTCAAGGCCTCCTCTGTCGCTATCGAGGATATTCTACGGAAGAGGGAAAGCGTTTGTTTATGGGGGTTTGGCAGATTTTATCTCCAGATCGTGGACGAGACAAAAAAATTATGAATAGAATTTGGACATTATAGCATTAAGCCTTGATTTTGGCATTTTGATCGAAAATTGTCAATAAATGCTATAAAAAAAGATAGATTAATCGGCTAAGGGACTATGCAACTCACTCCCCAAGAAAAAGACAAATTGTTGATTTTTACGGCGGCGCTATTAGCAGAAAGACGTAAAGAAAAAGGGTTGAAGCTAAATTATCCGGAAGCTGTGGCCTATATTTCATCTGCTATCCTCGAAGGAGCAAGGGAAGGGAAAACAGTAGCAGAACTGATGCAATTGGGAACAACCTTGTTAACTCAAGAAGAGGTGATGGATGGGATTCGTGAAATGTTAGCTGAAGTGCAAGTAGAAGCCACATTTCCAGATGGGACAAAATTAGTTACGGTCCACGATCCAATTCGTGCATGAGGTAAGGTTTATGATTCCTGGAGAACTGTTGGTTGAACCTGGAGAAATTGAATTGAATGCCGATCGCCCCACGGTGACGATTTCCGTAGCGAATCGGGGCGATCGTCCGATTCAAATCGGCTCCCATTTTCACTTTTATGAAGTCAATTCAGCCCTACATTTTGAGCGCGATCGGGCCTTGGGAATGCGCTTAGATATTCCGGCTGGAACGGCTGTCCGTTTTGAACCAGGGGATGAACGGGAAGTGAATCTCGTTCCCTTTGTAGGCGATCGCCAGGTCTATGGCTTCCAAGCTCAGATTAATGGCCCTTTACCTAACTAACCGTCCTAACTCACGCATTCACTGCTATACCTCAAATTAGCTCTACCACGATACTAGGAACTGTTTTTGTGATAAGTTAAGTTTTGTAAACAACTTCTCACGGAGACACCCATGGAGATTCCAGAATCCATTAAACTATGGAGTCAATTCTTCCACCCCTTCTTAATGTGGGTTTTATTAGCCCTGATCCTCTATAGCATGTATCTGGGTTTCAAAATTCGTGAAACCCGCAGCGCTACCGGTGACGCAAAAAAAGAATTAATCAAAGGAAAATTTAACGCCAAACACCATAAAATAAGTTCCATTATTCTAGCCTTGATGGTGACAGGAACTCTTGGAGGAATGGCCGTTACTTACATTAATAATGGCAAGCTCTTTGTGGGTCCTCATTTAATCGTCGGTTTGGCAATGACTGGAGTTATTTCTATTTCGGCAGCACTGACCCCTTGGATGCAAAAAGGAAACGATATCGCTCGATATAGCCATATTACGCTCAATACCGTTTTAGTGGGTTTGTTTGTCTGGCAAGCAGTAACAGGTCTGGATATTGTAAACCGTATTTTAGAGAATATGTTCTCTTAAATCAATCCTCGAAAGGCAAGGGGCTTCAAACCCCCTTGTCCAAAGCAGCATTAGAGAACAAGAAATAGATCCAACCCCTAATTTCTCGGTTGGCGAGGGAAAGGACAGTTGTAGGTCTGGTGAAAGTCCTTGAGAACTTTATGATTGAGACAATGAGAAACCTGACGTACAATTTGGGCTAAGAGGCGATCGCCTGTTTTTTGAATTAAACCTTGGGGCAGAGCATGAATAAATTGGGGAAAGTGTACCTTTACCTTTAAATCTAGCGTCCATTGGGCATAAGTCATCCTCCCCTCTTCACTCACCCGATCGACGGCTTCTACCAACTCCATGGAAGAGCGAAAATCAACTTCATATCCGAGATCTGCATCATCGGGGACAGCAATAGAGTTAATTGTATAGATCCCTTGAAGTTGGGGTTGCATTTCCAAGCCGACTTTTGGCTCCACATTATAGCCAAATGCACCGAATTGACCAATAATTAAAGCATAGCCATTCTTACTAATGGGGCGGACTTTCATGGGAGCTGCACAACGGCAAAACCATCCTTGATGATCGTCAAGATACTTCGCAACGGTTTGGGGATGAGCATTAAATAAAAGTTTTCCTTCAGCTAATGTGGAAAATTGGAACGGTTCCTTGACAATTTCTTCCTGCGCCACAGTTTCCAATGACGTGTACTCTGGAACTGCCCCCAAAATTACATCCGATTGATTGTGGTCTTGCTCTAAACTTAAACTCGATTGAAGCTTCATGATTTTGAACTATCCCCATAATTCGACAATTGGCCACTGGAATAGAAGCTATCACCAGCACATTTACTCAATCGAGCAAATGATTTGATCCCCAATTTCTGGCTCAATTGGGTCAATCCATTTGACCTAATGCTTAGTGTACAAATCTATCCTTATTTTTTTATAATCCAGATCACACCTAGGCAGAGATCTGGATCGGCAGAGGTCTGAAAACCCTTAGAAAACCAAGGTTGAGGTTGTAATGTTAATATTTGTAGAGAAATTGTAATCCCCCGAAAAACCATGAAAGCATTTGTAGCCGGAGCAACTGGAGAAACTGGAAAACGGATTGTTCACGAATTAGTAAAGCGAGAGATTCCCACGATCGCCTTTGTGCGCGATCGCCAACCAGCCCGATCAATTCTCCCAGATGAAGTAGAATTAGTCACGGGCGATCTACTCAATCGCGACAGTCTCAAACAAGCATTGGGTGATAGTACCGTCGTTTTAAGCGCTCTGGGAGCAAGACCGAGCTTTGACCCCACTGGCCCCTATCAAGTAGACTATGAAGGGATCAAAAACTTGGTAAACGTGTGCCAAGAAAAACAGATTCAACAGTTAGTCCTTGTATCTTCTCTGTGTGTTTCCCAATTTTTCCATCCTCTCAATCTATTTTGGTTGGTATTGTGGTGGAAAAAGCAGGGTGAAGACTATTTAATCAAAAGTGGCTTACCCTACACCATTGTCCGGCCTGGAGGATTAAAAAATGAAGAGAATAGCCAGGCGATTGTCATGTCTAAAGCGGATACCTTATTTGAAGGCAGTATTCCTCGTCAGAAAGTCGCTCAAGTCTGTGTAGAAGCCCTATTCTGTCCCGAGTCTCGGAATAAAATTGTAGAAATCGTCACTCAGGAACAAGCAGCAGAAAAAAGCTTTTCCGATCTGTTTGCTTCGGTTTAATCTCTCCTGTCATCCTCAATAATGAGATTAAAAAAGTCAATGGGCTGGCACTGCCCACCCGATGGACTACGGACACTGAGATTCCCAATATAGATTAACAGGAGATGGCAATTGCAAGCCATTCAGGTATAGTGAATCGAGACAAATGATCAGCGTTGGGTTAGGTTCGGTTGTGATTGCAGAAAGTATTGGAATTGGTCTAGGAAGTTCAGCTCTCCTGCTTCTATGGGCGATTGAGAATCAATATCGAGGTCGTCCTGGGAATGAACTGGCCCTGAAGTTTGAACAGTGGCAAGGAGAATTTTTGGCGGCTGACCATTATCAGTTGATGGGAGAAGCCGTTTTAGTCAATGAAACCTCAACCTTGGAAATTATGGTTCCAGAGGTTTCCGTAGAGGTGGAACTGCTCAGTAAGGGATCGTTGGAGGGAGTAAGCTGGAAAACTCGTGTGATTCCCCTGCACTCGGATGTTCCGAGTCGAGATGATGATTATTGGTTTGCCTATATTGTCAAGGTAGGTAAACAGACACGGTTCAAAGTTAGCATTGATATTACGGGGCCGAATTTGGAACGGGTGCAAACGGCTTGGATTCAGGTTGATTATGTTACCTATGGTCCAGAAGGACGGATTCCAAAAACGGGTCATTCGGTCTATGCGCTCCAGTATCCCGATACCTCCCAATTGGCTTCAGGACGAGAGGCAGAAGGGGCGCAGGTGTTTCCGATTCCGACCCATATTTTAACCGATCGGGACGATCCAGCAGCGGTAGTAGAGAGGTATGTTTTGCCTCATGCTCAACCCGGAGATATCGTGACTATTGGAGAAACCCCGATCGCCCTCATGCAAGGTCGGCTGCGCCATCCCACTACGGTAAAACCCGGATGGGTTGCCAAACGGATTTGTTATTATTTTCTCCCAACATCGAGTTTGGCTACCGCTTGCGGAATGCAGACGTTGGTGGATATCGTCGGGCCAGTGCGGGTGGCGTTTGCCTTTGTGGTCGGGGCTTTAGCCAAAGCTCTGTTGCGTAAACCGGGTGTCTTTTATCAACTCGCTGGAGAGCAAGCGCGGTTAATTGATGATGTGACGGGAACCTTGCCCCCCTTCGATCAATTTATTGTCCTGGGGCCAGAAAAACCGGAAGAGGTGGTAGCTAAAATTAAAGAAAAAACGGGATTATCAGCGGCGATCGTGGATGTCAATGACTTGAAAGCCGTTAAAATATTAGCAGCGACCCCAGATTTATCAACGGAGTTGCTCACTAAAGCCCTCAGAAGTAACCCAGCGGGTAATGCTGATGAACAAACCCCCATTGTTCTGATTCGACCCCAGGGTTAATTATCCTCACCGATCCCCCGTTCCCCCTGTCGATTGAGAGAATACCCTATGATACCAGCGTCTCCCCAAAATTTAGAAAAACAGACGGAAATCCGGAGTTTGCAACATCGAGACCTCGATGTGGTGGAAGCTTTACTCGATACGGGGGCTTCTTCTCCGATGCTGGGTAAGGATAAACCCTATTCGGGACAGGATATTCGCCAGTGGTTTGGAGTCTTAAAACTGTTAAGTTTATTTCCTAATCTCTGGCGCTATAAGCTGTCGATCCATGTGGCAGAGCAGCGTCAGCGCTCCGAAAGTACGGATGAACAAGTGGTGGGGGTGATCGAAATTTCGCCTTTTAACCGCACTCGCAGTACCTGGCGGGTCGATCGCGTGGGAGTGAAACCAGGAGTCTCGCGATCGGGGATTGGTTCCCTACTCCTGCGCTATTGTATGCAAGCGGTGCGAGAAGCCAGAACTTGGTTGTTGGAAGTGGATGTGAATGAGGCGGATGAAATTGCCCTGTATCGGCAAAATGGGTTTCAGCCTTTAGCTCACATGACCTATTGGGCGATCGCCCCGGAACAGCTCGCGAAGTTAGCCCAACGGGAGCCGGATCTGCCCAATCTCTTACCTGTCAGTAATGCCGATGCGGGGCCGCTGTATCAATTGGATACCGTCGCCATGCCGCCCTTTGTACGCCAGGTCTTTGACCGCCATGTGGAGGATTTTAAGACTCCCTTGTTGCAATCGGTGATTGACGGGATTAAGCAATGGTGGACGAAAACTGAGGTGGTGAGTGGCTATGTGTTTGAAACGCAACGGCAAGCGGCGATCGGCTATTTTCAGTTACACTTGCAGCGTCAAGGTGAGGGCTACCATCAAGCGGAGTTGACAGTTCATCCGGCTTATACTTGGCTCTACCCAGAATTAATGGCGCAAATGGCTCGCATTACCCAAGAGTTTTCCCCCCAACCTTTATATTTAGCTTCGGCAGATTATCAACCGGAACGGGAGGAACATTTGCAGCAAATTGGTGCAAGTCGGATCGGTCATACGTTGATGATGTCGCGATCGGTTTGGCATAAATTGCGGGAGTCGAAGTTAGTTTCTCTGGAAGGTCTACAACTCTCGGATATGCTGCAAGGCTTACAACCAGCCGGAAAACCCATTCCGGGACGGATGTCAATTCTCCATTCTTTGAGTCTGGAGGAGAATGCGGAAGACCTTTCCCCTGGTGACAAAGAGGGTAATGGTGGAGTTGAAGGGGATGGCACTGGGGAGAACGGTTCATCGGTGGAGCAATGATTTTAGTCGAAGAAACCGGGCTTCTGGTTGCCAGTGCGATCGCCACTGAAAACCCAGCTACTATAACCTATTCCCCATTCCCTGCTAGGGAATACGGAATAGATTATGCTCGCTAGGTTTCAGTTAAGATAAGCGAGATCGAAGTTACAGGAGATTGCATGATTTCAGCTTTGGGTTTGGATATTGGTCAGAAACGAATTGGGGTGGCAGGATGCGATCTCCTCGGATTACTTGCAACCCCCCTCACCACCATCTATCGTGAATCTTTTGAGACAGATGTGGCGCTCCTCAAGCCGATCATTATTGAACGGGAAGTCAGTATTCTAATCATCGGTTTGCCCTATCTGATGGATGGACAATTAGGCACTCAAGCTCAACAAGTGCAAAAATATAGCGATCGCCTGCAACAGGCTCTTCAATTACCCGTCGAGTATGTAGATGAGCGCTGCACGTCCCTAGAGGCCAAAGAAATCCTCGTCTCCCGAAAACGCTCCCCATCTCACAATAAAGGATTAATTGATGCCCAAGCTGCCGCCTTAATTTTGCAACGTTGGCTCGACGATCGCGCATAACTTGAACAATACTCTAGGACATTCACCTCTCCATTAAACTAAAAGAGGCAAACCCGATCAAATCCTTTTACCCATTACCGATTACCCTTGTGCCGTGCGAAGCGCATATAAGATATGATGAAAGGTCGAAGTGAATCCGCGATCGCTGCGGTCAATAGGAAGTAACCCTCATGGCTCAAGAAGCAATGGAGAACGATCCCCTGACTGTATTCTTAACCGATTCTGGGGGACAGGAATTAGAATGCACAATTGAATATTCCTTTACCCATGAAAACGAAAACTATTTCGTTTTATTGCCCAAAGATACCCCTGTCGAAATTTTTGTCTGGCAAACTTCTGGAGAGGAAGAAGATCTAGTTCCGGTGGAAGATCCCTCTATGATTGATGAACTGTTTAACTTAGCTAAAGCGGTTTTATCCGAACAAAATCTGCAACTCAAACGTACCGGAATTACACTCACTGTAGAAGGAGATATTCCTGATTTAGAAGAAGAGGATGATGAAGATATTGATGGCGATCTCGAATCATTCCAGTTATTAGCCAGCTTCTATTTTGGTGAAGATGAGTATGAAATTTCTACACCTTTAGACCCACTTTTCTTGCTCGGGAAAATGGCAGACCATGGTAAAGCCACCGAGCTGTCTGAAAGTGAACTCAAGAAAATTGAACATTTACTACCAGAGATTGAACAGACGTTAGAAGAAGAACTCTTGGCTTAACGCCTGAGAACAAAATCCTTAGTCATGGCATAAATTGCCAAAATATTTAGGGTGCATCCGTAAAATCAGATAAAACTTGCTTGGTTATGACAACCCGTAATTCACGAATCACGAAGTGGTTCTTTTATTTAATGCTTTTACCCATCGTTGTTGCCTTCTCTGGATGGCAAGGATGGCGGTGGTGGAGTTGGGCTATTAGTCCGGTTATGTCTGCAAGTGCTGAGGCCAGGGATCATCAAGTGTTAGTTGAAATTGGCCTTGGAACATCGGGACAACAAATTGGTACGGATTTAGCCGATCTCGATCTCATTCGCTCAGAACAGGCTTGGAATATTTGGGCAAAATGGCTTAGATTACAAGCCAAACTTCAACCGGAGTTAGAAGGCTATTTCCAAGCGGGAACGTATCAGTTGTCTCCCACCCAGTCCTTACCGGAAATTGCGGCTCAAATCCGATTGGGAACCGTAATACAAACCACCTATACCATTCCAGAAGGCTGGACGTTGACCCAAATGGGGGATTATTTTGAAGACCAAGGATTTTTTACATCCCAAGAGTTTTTAGAAGCAGTTAATCGAGTTTCTGCCCAAGATTATCCTTGGTTACCTTCTGTGCCAAAATTGGAGGGGTTTTTATTTCCAGATACTTATCAGATTTCTGGGGATAATTTGACAGCCGATCGCATTGTTCAACAGATGTTAACTCAATTTGAACGGGTGGCCCTGCCTCTGTATCAAAAAGCTCAAGCGCAAACGGATTTGAGTCTTTTGGAGTGGGTAACGTTGGCGAGTATTGTAGAAAAAGAGTCGGTTGTTGCTCAAGAACGAGGGGTGATTTCTGGGGTATTTCATAATCGACTGCAAACAGGAATGACTCTAGGCGCTGATCCCACGGTGGAGTATGGTTTGGGAATTAAGCAAACGCCGGATCAACCGTTGACCTTAAAGGATGTGAATACTCCAAATCCTTATAATACCTATTTGAATCCAGGATTACCGCCCACGCCGATTGCTGCTCCCGGAACAGCGAGCTTAGAAGCAACCCTCTATCCGGAAACAACGGAGTATCTTTATTTTGTGGCTCGCTATGATGGCACACATATTTTTAGTCGCACTCTCAATGAACATAACCAAGCGATTAACCAAGTTGCCCAACAACGTTAACCCTAAATGGGTCTCATTTTTTGTCCTATGTCTTCTAATCTTCTCCTGCAACCGGATCTCGTTCTTGGTGGCCCAATTTTGGATTTAACGCCAGATTTGTTGCGCTTGCACGATCTCAAAGGTCTGATCCTAGATGTTGATGATACTCTTGTACCCATAAATTCACCAGGTGCTTCTGATGACTTAAAAAATTGGATTGCACAGATCAAACCCTTGGTTCCCATTTGGCTTGTGAGTAATAACCTAAATTGGATTAGAATTCGGGCGATCGCTGAGTGTTTAGACTTACCGTTTATGATGGGAGCGGCTAAACCTTCCCGGCGAAAATTGCGTCAGGCTGCCGAAAATATGGGTTTACCGATTGAGCAGATCGCAATGGTTGGCGATCGCCTGTTCACAGATGTCTTAGCTGGGAATCGTTTGGGAATGTTTACAATTCTAGTTGAACCCATGGTCGATCCCCACCACGGTCATCGACCTTTTGATGTTCGATCCTTTGAAGTGTGGTTATCTCAGATGTTGGGCGCTCGCTTGAGTCCTTCCGCACAAAACTTTACAAATCTTGATAAAACCTGAAAAAACGAAATATAAAGAAAAGATTACGAATCGGGGATCATCAACAAATTGATGCAATTATTAGAATTAATTCAAATGGGGTCAGCCAATATAAAGACCCTAAAGATAAATCCCTGTAAATATTTTACCCTGGTAAAGCGCTGGCCCTCACTATAGAGAAGCCGGCGCTTTCCACATCGTAAAGGAAGCTGCTGTAAGGCTGGGGATCGCTTCTGCGATCGCCGAGATATAGCACTTCATGCTAGGGAAGAGGCAATAGGCAATAGAGAATCGGCTAACTCTCCCTTCTCTGCTATCGCTAAAAAGAAGTAGGAGCGAAACATGTTTCGCCCCTACTTAGGTTTTGAGAATTCAACCCTGTACTCTATAACAGAGTAAACTGCTGTATTTTGGGTTGCATATTCTATGTCCCTAACCCTTGTCATTAAAATTGGTACGTCCAGCCTGACCGATCCGGAAACCGGAAATTTGGCCCTATCCACCTTAGCCCTATTAGTTGAAGTCTTAAGCCAACTGCGCCACCAAGGACATCGCGTGATTTTAGTCTCTTCGGGAGCCATCGGAGTCGGGTGTTCGCGGTTAGGCTTGAAAAAGCGCCCCCGTGATATTGCCCTCAAACAGGCGATCGCCGCTGTCGGCCAAGGTCGCTTAATGCGGATTTACGATGACCTATTCACCACTCTCGATCAGGCGATCGCGCAAGTACTACTGACTCGCAGAGATCTAGAATCAAGAGTCTCCTATGTCAACGCCTACGATGCCTTTCAAGAACTACTCGATTTAGGTGCGATCCCCATCGTCAATGAAAACGATACCGTTGCTACAGACGAACTGAGACGGAAATTTGGAGATAACGATACCCTAGCTGCCCTAGTTGCCAGTCTAGTGGAAGCAGATTGGCTATTTTTACTCACAGATGTGGATAAACTCTATTCTGCCGATCCCCACTTGGTTCCCGATGCGCAACCTATTGCCCACGTTCATAACCTGGAGGAGTTAACCGAGGTGGAAGCGGGAGAGGCTTCTACCTGGGGTACCGGAGGCATGAGTACCAAAATCGCGGCTGCTCGTATTGCCACCAATGCAGGAGTGCGGATGGTGATTATGCAAGGACGCTATCCCAACCAAATTCCACGGATTTTAGATGGGGATGAAATTGGCACTCAATTTCATCCCGCTCCCCGAACACTAAATGCTCGTAAACGGTGGATTGCCAATGGGTTGGTTCCCTCTGGTACTGTGGTTCTCGATCCAGGTGCAGTCAAGGCCATTTGCGATCGCGGAAAATCCCTATTAGCCGTCGGAATCTCTGAGGTAATCGGCCAATTTCAGGTCTCAGAAGCCGTGACGCTTTGCGATCTTGAGGGTAAGGAAGTAGCTCGCGGAATCGTCAACTATGGCAGTGATGAATTAGATTTAATTAAGGGCTATCGTTCGGATGACATTCCTGACCTTTTAGGATACGAAGGTTCGGATACGGTGGTTCATCGAGATGATTTAGTTTTGATGTAATAGAGCGCTGAGGGGAGGGAATTCAGAATAAGGAAGGGAAAAACCCTATTGTTTCCTTACTCGTAATAGCGCTCTTCTAGCCAAACCCGTACCTCTTGCTCAGAGTCAAACATCAAGTGTTGGTGGCTGAGGGGATCGTAAACGTGATAAATCCAATTTCCATCTCGGTCTTTTTTCTCGGTAATGCGAGGTTCATCGCTGTACCACCAAATGGCAACAAAATAGTTCCAAAGCTTCTGGAGGCGATCTCCTGGAAAAATAGAATGGGGAAGCTGAGGTACGCTTTTTAGATCGGTTAAATGTAACTGCGATCCTTTCGTGATTTCTGGAACAGTAGTGGTGTTTTTCATGGATCGTGCCCTCAATGCTGATCAATGGTGGTAGACAGGGGATAGAAATCTGTCAATAATCGAAAAATTCGTTGCCCCTACTTGCTATATCTCTAGTTTGGACAAAAGCCAGAAAAAAAAACAGATGCAATTGAGCTAAATTGTAACCATAACAGTTTTCCTTCTAGAAACTGTTATGGTTGATAAGATCAATAACTGTACTGGAGCGTTATGCACTTACGACCGATTGAGCAAACCCAAGGCGCTAACTTATATGAACAGGTGGCCAATCGTATTCAGGCCTTAATTGCTGAAGGAACCCTGCAACCGGGCGATCGCCTGCCTTCGGTGCGAAAAGTCCATCAACAAATGTCAGTGAGTATTTCTACTGCCTTAGAAGCCTATCGTCTCTTAGAAGACCGGGGACTCATTGGGGCTAAACCCCAATCTGGCTATTTTGTACGCTCGCTTAAATCGCCTCCGGAACCGGATCGCTCTTCCCCAACCCAAAAATCCTGTCGAGTGGATACGTCCCTCGTCTTTCAAGTGAATTCTATGCTCCGCGATCCAGAAATCATTCAACTTGGAGCTGCTGTACCCGGAATGGACTTATTTCCTCTGTCCACCTTAAACCGTCTCATGGGTCAAGTGATGCGCCAAGATCCAACCTTAGTCCATAGTTATACTCCGCCTCCAGGATGTCTTGAATTTCGCCGGGCGATCGCCAGACGGTTATTGGATGCGGACTGTGCAGTAACCCCAGATCAAATTGTGGCCACCCATGGAGCCACGGAAGCAGTGTATTTATCCTTACGAGCAACCACCCAACCCGGAGATACCGTGGCGATCGCCTCCCCGTGCTATTATGGATTACTCGAAACCCTATCTATACTTCATTTGCGAGCGTTAGAACTCCCCACCCATCCCAGGGAAGGAATTTGTCTCACTGCCCTAGAAACGGCTCTCAAACGGAAACAAATTAGCGCCTGTGCCCTCGTCTCTAATTTTAGTAATCCCCTGGGAACTTGCATGAGCAATGAGAAAAAACAAGACCTAGTGGAATTACTCGCCCGGTATCAAATTCCCCTGATTGAAGATGATGTTTATGGTGACTTGTCCTTTGATGGCGATCGCCCTAAAGCCATCAAAGCCTTTGATAAAGATGGATTTGTTTTATACTGTGCTTCCTATAGTAAGGTTTTATCTCCAGGATTGCGTGTCGGTTGGGCCATTCCCGGACGCTATCAATCTACAGTGGAACGACTTAAGCTAACAGTAAATATGAGTACTTCTCCGGCCAGTCAACTGGCGATCAGTGCCTTTTTAGCCAATGGAGGATACGATCGCCATGTGCGAAACCTGCGCCGCGCTTATGAACAGCAAATGCTACAAATGATTCAAGCCATTTGTCATCACTTCCCTGAAGACACAAAAGTTACGCGTCCTACAGGCGGTCATGTACTTTGGATTGAACTTCCTCCCCACTTCGATGCCATGGACCTCTTCTACAGAGCGGGTCAACATAAGATCAGTATTTCCCCAGGAATTATGTTTTCACCATCTGGAAGCTATGGCAATTGTTTCCGGCTCAATTCCGGTTTACCGTGGTCACCACAAATCGAACAAGCCATGGAAACCTTGGGACAGTTAATTAGCGAACAGGAGAAATGAGGGAAGATGGGGAAGATAGCTAATGACCTAATTCCCCATGACCAGCGCTTCATGCTATAGACACTTAAGGAGCAAATCAGGTGATTACCATTAATCTAATAGACACCATTCTAGATCGGGCCTTATCGGGTCAAGATATCTCAACGGATGAAGCCATTCTCTTATTGCAGCAAAGGGATCGTGAAGTAATTGAAGCGATTCGAGAAACTAGCGATCGCCTGCGAAAACAACAAGTCGGCAACACTGTCACCTATGTCATCAATCGCAACATTAATTTTACCAACATTTGCGAACAGCATTGCAGTTTTTGTGCTTTTCGTCGAGATGCCAACGCTCCAGAATCCTATTGGTTAACCATAGAAACGATGCTCCAGAAAACGACGAATGCAGTAGAGCGAGGAGCTACCGAGATTTGTATGCAAGGGGGCTTAAATCCAGCAGCAAAAATCGAAGGAAGGACCTTAACCTATTATCGAAAACTTGTACAAGAGATCAAAAGCCACTATCCCCAACTCCATCTTCATGCCTTCTCTCCTCAAGAAATCCAGTTTATCGCCAGAGAAGATCAAATTAGTTATGAAAGCGTCATCTCTAGCCTACAAGAAGCAGGGCTAGGATCTATGCCAGGAACTGCCGCCGAAGTTCTCGACGATTGCGTTAGAGCCATCCTTTGCCCCGAAAAAATCAACACCCAAACCTGGGTAGAAATTATCAGCGCCGCCCACCGTTTAGGAATGCCTACTACTAGCACTCTATTATCTGGACATATTGAAACCCCCCAACAGCAAATCACCCACTTAAGTCAACTGCGAACTCTACAGCAAAAGTCCCTAGAATCCTATCCATCAGCCATTACAGAATTCATTTTATTGCCCTTCGTTGGTCAAGACGCACCGCCCATTATTCGTCATCGAGTTGGGCGAGATCAACCCCTATTATCTGATGCTTTATTGCTCACCGCAGTTGCTCGAATTTTTCTGGGTAAGTGGATTATTAACCATCAACCCAGTTGGGTAAAATTAGGCTTAGACGGGGCAACCGAAGCCTTAAATTGGGGATGTAATGATATCGGTGGAACTCTGATGGAAGAACATATTAGCACCATGGCTGGGGCCCAGGGAGGGACTTGTATGGAAGTGGGAAGCCTACAAGCTGCGATTCGCTCCATCGGCCGAGATCCGCAACAGCGAGATACTCTTTATGGGACTATTTCCGGGTAATGGCGAATAATGATAAGAGTATCCTAATGGTCTATTTTCTCCATTGTTAACGGATTGATATGCTATGGCTAGAACTCGATTTGTCGTTTGTCGGCTGATGCTCCATTTAGCAGGAGATCGGATTGCACCTTTGCTGGGGGTATTGAATGAAAAGGCACAAGCAGCGATTGAGGCAGAAGGGGATATCAGCGTTTTGGGTGAGGGGTTGGTCGATATTGCTGAATCTTTACTGCAATCTGAATCCTATTGGCGATCGGCGGCGAATGAAGGGGATGTGATATGGAAAGAAACGGAAGCAGCCGATTATGTGCAAGAGTTGTTTACAGATTCAGCCCAGCGCTATTTGAGCCAGCCCGATTTAAGTGATAATAATGATGACGATTTGCTTTCCCTGCCAATTACGGAGAATATTGTGGTGATGATGACGATCGCCTTTGAAGGAGAATCGCCCGATCTAGAAACGGATTTAGCCAGCTTCAGTGCCCTACAGAAGGGATTAAAAACAATGATTAATCTCCATTATCAAGACCGACTGCGAGCAGTGCAAGTCCATTTTTCTCCCGCTCGATTGGGCGATCGCCTCACAGAGGATCAACTGTTACTCAATTTTTCTGAATTGATCCCTCTCTAGCTCATGGCACAATAGCTTTAATGAAACCCGATAACATCACCTGATTGAATTCTATGTGGCGTAAATTATTGACTGTCTTTCTGTGTTTTACCCTACTCCTGACCACAACTGCTTGTGGTGGCTCATCGAAGCAAACGGTCAGTTCAACCCAAACAGTGAGCGCTCCTGTGCGTAATCCTGTCTCTAGTGGAGAATATCCCGTACAACAAGCCACCTATGATGATGGCACGGGCGCATATAACTTAATGTTACTGAATACTCCGGCAGGAACTGGCCCCCTATTTCGCACGAGTGATGTACAGATGGCACGACTCACGGATGAACAGATTCAAGCAGGAAAAAGCACTTATGCCGAAATTGAAGGCGATCGCGCCCTTCTCTATATGACTCCAGATTTTCAAATCCAATATGTTCATAATGTGACCGAAGATCGCACTAACCCGCAAACGGGACAAACAGAAACGCTTATTGTGCGCCGAGAATCTAATTTCTGGACACCGTTTGCAGGAGCATTAGCAGGACAGGCAGTTGCCAATATGCTCTTTAGTCCAACCTATTATGTACCCCCTGTTTATCAACCCGGAACAGTAATGACCGGTTATGGTGGCTATGGCAACACCTATAGCCAAGCGGTAAACAGCTACCAAAGTCGCTATAATCAACCGCCAGCAGCAGTTAAAAATCGTCAAACCCTCCGCACAACTGGCAATCTACGTTCTCCCAGTACCACCACCAACAGTAAACCTAATTCGACTAATGCCAATCGCTCGACAGGTTCCGGGTATGGTAGCTCTAACTTGCGCTCTTCTGGCAATTCCCAGTCCAAACAGCGTACATCCAGTTTTGGCAGCGGAACGTCCCGTCGCTCTTCTGGATTTAGCAGTGGTCGCAGAAGACGGCGTTAATAATGGGTAATAGGTAATGGGTAATAGGTAATGGGTAATAGGTAATGGGTAATAGGTAATGGGTAATAG
>NZ_CEZBFX010000004.1:69738-126754 GCF_982964205.1 Roseofilum sp.
GGAATATCCCTATCTCCGTGTCTCCCCATCTCCCCATTCCCTCATTCCTCCATCACCATCAACTGCCCAATTGCTTCAAAGCGTCCAGGGCACGTTGAAAATTTGTAACATCTGCTTGAGTATCAAAAAGCGCGGCAGCTTGTTGTAAATCAGAGATCGCCCCTTCCTGATCTCCAATTCGAGACCGGGCTAACCCCCGGTTTCCGTAGGTAAAAGCATTCTGAGGTTCAAGTTCTAGCGCTCGACTATAATCGGCGATCGCATCTTGCCATTGTTCTTTCCCAGCATAGCGATTGCCTCGATTGAGATAAGCCAGAGCTAAATTTAACATTAAGGTCACGTTCTGGGAATCCCCATGGGAAATCACCCGTAATTTTCCTGTCACTGCTCCTCTGATATCTCCCCGATTTTCATAGATCATCGCCATATTTTCTGGTAAATTCAACAGAGATGAACGATCCCATAAAGCCTGATGTCCAATCCCCTCCTGATCGGCGATCTGAGCTGAAAGAGAAACCCCTTGATCTCTATGCCATAATTTCAAAGCTTCTTCATACACTTGAATCGCCTCTGAGTAGCGCTGGAGTCTTTGTAATAAATGACCTTGCAGCTCTCGGAGATGAATATCATGAGGAACTAACGTAATCGCCTGTTCAATGGATTTCAGAGCATCATCATATCGATTCAACCAGACTAGCTCTTCTGCTCGCGCTCGCCAAGCAGGTGCAAACCTTCCCTCACTTTCAGTAATGGCTTCTTCAAACGCAGCTAATGCCTCGTTGTAGCGCTTTTGAAAGCGCAACATCATCCCTAAACCGTACCAAGCTTGATAGAAAGATTGATCCTGCTGAATAGACCAATTAAAGGCCAGCATCGCTTCTTCGTACTGCTCCAATTGCCAGAGGTTCATACCATAATTAAACCAGGCAATCTTATCCGTACTACTCTCTGGTATTTCCAAATGTCTCAACAGAGAATCCCGGATATGCTCAAGTCCAGTGGCGTGTAACTGCGGGGGAGGATTAGAGTCTAACTTTAGCCAAGCCGGATCAATCTCTACAGAAGAGGCTAAGTCCAAAAAGGTTTCAATGGGAATTCCCACTCCATAGCCCAACTTCAGGGGACGAATTTCTCCCTCTTCATCTTCTTTAATTTCCCCCGAACCCCGACCATGAACCCCAATCACATGGCCTTGAGTATCTAATATTAATCCTCCACTCATTCCTGGAGCAGTTAAATTAGAGTAAACCATTTCATAGCCATAGGTTAGAGATAAAGTCTCAATTCCCGGTTGCCTTTGGGTTACTTCTAGGGCACTTTGGATCTGGGCATCCTGACTGAGCAACCGCCCAGTACTTAAGAGACGTGTGGGAGGATGGGAGGTTCGTTTTAGAGAAGATACTGGCCAACCCGATACAAAGACATAATTTAAGCTCTCGGAGCTACGCCAATCATAGTTTCCTAACGTTGCGACTTGATACGGTCGATGACTTTCAAATTCTACAATAGCTAAATCTACACCTTTTAGAGGTCGTATTTGTTCTGGGTTGATGGGGTAACACTGACCATCTGGAGCCACCAGGTGATAATCAGTTGGGTTACGGATGACATGCTCGGCGGTTAAGGCATAATAGGTTGAATTATTCTGGCCAATGATGATCCCGGAGCCGATACTTTTAGAGTTAGCAATCAAGACTGTTGTTTTTTGGGCGATCGCATCCACTTGGTGAACTAAGTTCAGATTAACCCATTCTGGAACCGCTTCAGCGATTCGGTGTATGGGAATACCCCAAGCCACTTCTCTCATTTGATGTTGCAAGGGAAGCTTGGGTCGAGATCCATCCTCAAAAACATAGGGATTGCCCCAGAGAGGGTAAGGCATCATGCCATTAATACTCATCAGTTCTCCCCTCGAATTTAGGACTGGGCCACCACTCATCCCTTTATAAATATCGTTGGTATATCCGATCTGATATCCTTGTTGTAGGGATTGATCGGGAATCAGCGTAATTTCGCCTTTGGTTAAATTCAAGGTTTGTGTCTCATCTGAAAATCCTGCTGCTATAACTTTTTCATTGATCATTAACGTCGCCGATGATCCCAGTTGAGCAACTTGATAATCCTCTGATGATTGGAATTGTAGGAGTTCTACATCTTGCTGATTCAGAGGTAAATCTTGGAGAACCCTAGCTTGATAAACCCGACCATCAGGCATTTCGATCTGATAAGAGTCTCCTGTCGCAATGACATGACGAGTCGTTAAAACCGTATAAATTGCTCCATCTCGGTGAATTAAGGTTCCTGAACCCCCAGTGGTTCCAGTATTTACCTTAACTGTAATTGTCTGAGCTATGTTTTTTATTTCTGTATATGATAAGCTAGTTCCACTAGGAGTATGGTTACAGAGAGGATAAGACACTTGCTCATGAAGCAGTTTTAAGGATAGCCCTAGGGATAAACTGCTTAGACCAGCCACCAACACTATCACGAGGCGTTTCATTGTTAATCCACTCCCAATCTATGAATTACCCTCATCCCACCTCTATTCTGATGGGCTTGGCTTACTAAAATGCACTCCTCCATATCACATAATACCGTTTATGGGAATAGGGGTAAAACCCCTTGTATGAAATTTGAGGTAGCTTCCCACCCCTCTACAAAAGTGAGTATCCAAATTTATGCCAATAAGTGGCACTAGAAAAACAGTCCAACAGAAAGAACAGTAGGAACTTAAAAGAGAGAGATTAATCAGAAAGACTATTTTGTAGTTCATTCAGTTCAGTCAATTGTCCGGATCATCAGAGCATTACTCGCGAATTATTCTTCTAGCAATCTCCATTTTTGGGCAGGAAAAAGTACATATTGCTCCCTTGAAACCGAAGGATTGAAGCTAAATCACCCATCAAGGTTGATTTAGGTGTTTTGTATCATTTAATTGAATTATTGAGTATAAAAAAACACTGAGCCAATTGAGTAAGTGAACAACAGTAGTGAGGAAGAAAGAACACTTAACACAAGGGCAGTTTAAACACTAGCTACGGTTGTGTTGCGTCTATTAATTAGTGTAGCGAGAAAAATGGCTCCATTCAAGTTTGCGAACAAAAATTAGGGAGTGAGTTCAATATAGAAAAGACAAAAAAAGAACCGAGAGCGGTTCCTAAACCTATTTTTTGGCTCTGACTAACGAGAATTTACTGAATTATTTTCTACGGGAGCTCGATCCATGAGTTGGTTTAAATCAATATAGATTTGATCCGTATTTGACCCTTGTAATAGAGGATTTAAACCATATTGACCGACATCAAATAAATCCTGAATGACGCGACTTGCACTCTCTCCTGGTTGGAGGGTAAACAGGAGTCCTGTACAGGGCCCTCCCAAGACACTAGAGACACAAATGACATCCAGACCATCTTGAATACCCGTAGTGATAAAATTAGCAATTCCCTGTTCCTGGTAGTTTTGTAGGCGATTGGAAACTTGTTCGCATCGAGTCTGAGGATCGTAGCCAAAAGGCGTAAAATATTCAGAAACCCAGCGAATAATGGGAATATTCCCTCTAGGAACGAGAGCAAGGGTTGTGGGAATACCATCACGGGAAGCGCCACAAGCAAAGGTTTGAGTTTGATTGCTCTTGATTTGGGCGGTTGCCCCAACCGCCAATAAGGACAACATCAAGGCTGTAACTGTAGATTTGAGCTTCATAGGAGTATTTGGGATAACTGAAGCTAGACAAAAAAAATACAAAGGTGGACAACTTACTATGCTAGTTCAGGTTCTACTTTACCATTTCTGACTCCGGAATAAAGAACCGGATCAAAGGGGATTTGATGATATATCCTTAACTAAAAAGACTAAAGGGCAGAAGATCGCACTCCAACAGCAGTGGGTCATAGCTTGCTCAGGATTCAGATTACTTGAGGAGTACAGCAGTATGAAATACGGCCTTCATGGGTTAGTCGTTTTCGGATTAATGATGGCTCATTTTCCCGGTCGATCGCTACCAGCGATTGCCTCTCCCATACCATCCTATGTGTCCCAGGCTGAAGATATTACCGGAGAATGTCGGGCGGCTGGTCGGGGAACTTTCATCCACTACGAACCTAGTGATGATTCGGGCAAAATTCGTGCCCTTCAAGTCAACGATCGAATGATCTTAGGAGGAAACGAACAAGATGGATGGATAGCTATCACTGAGCCAACTGTAGGTTTTGTCCGTACTAGAGACCTCAAACTCTGTACAACGGAAAAAATTACCCTCTGTGCTAGTGTGGGTACATTTATTTATCAAGACCCTTCTACCGGATCTAAACCGATTAGAAGTGTTCTTCCTAATGAATCTGTTGTGATGACAACAGAGTTAGTGGATGGATGGCGTACGGTACTAGAACCCCGTCCGGGATTTATTCAACAAGGGCGTTTAAAGGAGTGTGAAGAGTCCTCTTCAAGAGTTCCTGCTCTACCGAGTCGTACCTCAACTGCTCTGGCTCAACCCAGCACGAGTTTGTGTCATCGAGTCACCCCTTTAGTTGATGATGGTCTCAATGTGCGCTCTGTACCTACGGAAGCAGGGACGGTTGTTGACACTTTAACCCCAGGAACTCTGGTAATGCTGCGATCGACAACAGCTCGAATGGATAGTACCGGGCGATCTTGGGTTTCTATCATTTCCCCAGTCTCCGGTTGGGTTTCGGATGGGTTTGAGGGAAATAAACGCAATTTAAGGCCTATCTCGTGTGGGACTACTCGATAAACGCAAGAGGGACAAGGCAATAGCTTTTGGTACTTCGGGTTATCAGGTAGCTTATGATATAGCAGAAAAAAGGAGAGTTAGGACATTTTCTATTGCCTATTGCCTATTGCCTATTGCCTAAAACCATAACCTAACTGTCCTAACCAACTCATTCACTGCGATAGCTGTAAGAGTGAACGGCTGTTCGCTCTTACAATCCGGTCTGATGGATAGTTGAAAGGACTATAAATTAGCAGTTTGGACGATCAATTGCCGAAACCGCTATATCCTGAAAGATGACTTTTAAAACAGGACTTCATCGTATGTTCATCCTCATGGAAGCTGGATCTTTTCCTCTCGCCTTTACCTTGGTTTATGTGGTTGGATTTATTGCTGCGGTGGCGATCGGTTCGATCGCCTGGTACAACTCTAAGCGCCCCGCAGGATGGGAAGATGCAGAAAAACCCGATTATATTCCAGACATGAATAAAGACAAAACAGACTCTTAAAGCTTTTTCTCCTCTAGCGTAGCGCTCTACATGAGTTGGAGGCGCACCATAAAAAAGCCATCCATCTGATGACGGTGAGGCCAAATCTTAATCCAGCCTTCAGGGGTAGACAAATGAGCTAAGGGTTCTGGCGATCGCACGGGAGAAATCCTCCATTGGGGATTCTGGTCTAAAAAGCGGCTAATTACCTGCTCATTTTCCTGGGGGTCGAGGGTACAAGTGGAGTAGACCAAAATTCCCCCGGGTTTCACCCAAGATGAGGCTTTTGTCAATAGTTCCTGCTGTAGCATCGATAGCTGTTTAATCGACTCTGGAGACTGTCGCCACCGGGCATCGGCATGACGGTGGAGTGTCCCTAAACCGGAACAGGGGACATCGACTAATACGCGATCGCCCTTTTTGGAAAACTCCTCAATCTCGCGCAGATCCCCTACACGGGTTTTAATCGAGTGTAAATCCAGACGTTGGGCATTTTGGCTGACCTTTTTCAAGCGCGAACCTTGGCGATCGCATCCCCAAATTGTGCCGCGATCGCCCATTAATTCGGCTAAATGGGTCGTTTTGCCTCCAGGAGCAGCACACCCATCGATCGCCACTTCTCCCGGTTGTGGATCGAGCAAATACCCCACCAGTTGGGCGCTACCATCTTGGATGCTCCACCATCCTTGCTCAAAACCAGGTAACTGCTGCAGTGCTCCTACTTTTTTCAATAATCTCAACCCTTGGGGAGAATAGGGCAGTCGCTCCACCGGAATATCCGACTCCTGGAAAGCCTTTTCGACTGCTTCCACCGAAGTTTTATGAATATTCACCCGCAGATCCAGATGGGGAGGATGGTTAAACCACTCACATAACTGTTCCGTTTCCGTTTCCCCGAGTTGGGTTAACCATTTTTCCACAATCCAGTTGGGATAACTATGGAGAATCCCCAAACGTTGGGCAACTGGATCGGGTAACTTCAGCGGATCGCCAGGTAACCTCGTATACTGTCGCAATACTCCATTTACCACTCCAGACAAGCCTCGTAAACCATTATTTTTTGCCAATTCCACCGTCGTATGCACCACCGCAGGAGCTGGAATTTGATTCAGATACCGCAGTTGATACAAGCCTAAATAGAAAATCAACCGTAAATCCGCCGGTTGCTGCTCAATCGGTTTACGAGCAAATTGACCGATCAGCGCATCGAGCGATCGCCTGCGCCGCACAACCCCATACACCAATTCTGTGACCAAACCCCGGTCTACCCCTGCCAGTTGTGCCCCATTCAAGCCCCGATTTAAGGCTACATCGGTATAAGTATCGCGGCGATCGATCTCCTTGAGAATTGAAAATGCAACTTGACGAGGATTAGCGTTAGGCATGTCAATTTTTTCTAGACCGACCCGTTAATGATAAGGGTTGGGGCGATCGCAGGAAAGCTTTTTTTCAAAAAACAAGAAAATCTTAAGCTTACAAGAGTTGGAATTCTAGTTTCTCACAAAAGCTATAATAATATTGTATATTCTCAATTTTTGTCCCTCAAAATAGACTGAATAGAATGGTTCAAAAAATCGCTCTCTTTAATCATAAAGGTGGAGTCAGCAAAACCACCACCACATTTAATCTAGGTTGGATGCTGGCTGAGAAAGGGAAAACTGTAATCCTTGTCGATACCGATCCCCAATGTAACTTGACCGGTATGGTTTTGGGAGAAGAAACCGAAGACGATCAAGAGAGAATTGCCGCTATTTACCAAACCGATTCAAATATAAAAACTGCTTTAGCCCCCGCTTTTGAATCCCAACCTAAACCGATTGAAGCGGTCGATTGTATTACAGTGAAAGATCGAGAAAGATTATTTTTATTACCCGGTCATGTTGGCTTGGCTGAATATGAAGTAACGTTAGGTATTGCCCAAGAGCTAAGTGGTTCAATTCAAGCTCTAAAAAATTTACCCGGATCGATTACAGAGTTATTAAACAAGACCGCAGAAAAGTATCAAGCTGATTACATTTTGATTGACATGAGTCCCAGTTTAGGATCGATCAATCAGAACCTACTCATGACTAGCGATTTTTTTATTATTCCGACAACAGCCGATTTCTTTTCCGTCATGGCGATTGATTCATTAGCTAAGGTTTTACCTAAATGGTATAGTTGGGCTAAGACTGCAAGCTCTCTTCCTGTTCTCAAAGAAGCTGTTTATCCATTTCCAGAAGTGAAGCTGAAATTTTTAGGAATTATTGTGCAAAACTATCGGATTATTAGAGGTAAGGAAACAGCCGCTTTTCAAACCTGGATCGAAAAAATAGAACAAAGTGTTTCCGAAAAAATGATTCCAGTTTTAGACTATAATCATATGATCGATTCAGGAAAAATAAATAACAAATCACACGACTTCATACTGACAAAAATACCGGATTTTAATAGTTTGATTGCCTTATCTCAAGAACACCAGAAACCGGTTTATGCCTTAACAGAGGAACAGCTAAAATCTGCTCGCTGGTATGGAAAGGTTGTGGGACAAGCTAAAGAAAAACAGGCTCAATTTAAGGCGATTTTTTCTGAATTAGCCGATCAAATTATTACTCGTACTTCTTCTGTCCATGCAATCAGCTCTTGATCAATTCCGGATTAGCATTGCTCGTGTTCGAGATTTGATTGCCCTTCATAATTCTGTTAGCGCTCAATCCACTGCTGCTCTAGATTTATCCGATATTTTGAGAGCTGCCTTAGTGTTGACAGTGAGTGCTTTAGACTATTATATTCATGAAGTGGTCACCCTAGGCATGATACAGATTCATCAAGGGCAACGTGCTGAGCCACAAGTCCCACCGAATACTTCCCAGTCTACCTTTTCACGGTTTCAGGTATCCTTGGGCAGGGCAAGACAAGAACGATTAATCATCAATGATATTGCATCTTGGTTAGAGAATGAAATCCAGCAAAGTCAAGGTTCATCATTTTTGCAGCAATCTCATACCGTATCATCCTTACTTCCTATACTATCGAATACTCTTGTCAACAAACTGAATAGTAGTTCTTGGCTAGAAGATGAAATTCGCCAGAAACTCAGTTACCAAAGTTATCAGCAATCGGAAAAGATTGCGGATGCGATTAGACTAATTTCAGATAAAAAGCTATGGGATGAGGTTTCAGTTAAATTAGGGCGATCGGCAAAAGATGTTAAACAACAACTCAGCTTAATTGTGGATCGACGCAATAAAATTGCCCATGAAGCAGATATCGATCCGAGTTTTGGGATCGGTAATCGTTGGCCGATTGATGCAATAACGGTTAATGATGCAGTTGATTTTATTGAACAAGTTGTTGAGAGTATTCATCAAATCCTCTAAACAAGTAACTTAATGAGAGAATCGCATAATATGGGAAATTGAATCTAAGGAAATACCAGTGGGTCGGATTGTCCAATATTATACAGCACTTTCCTCTGCTATGAGGTACAACATCAATCCAGCAGTTCCAGCGATGGCGGGCTGATTGCGTACTTCATGACAGCGCGAAGCGCTGTATCCGTACCGGCAAGGATTATCTGCACGTTCAAGAAGTCTTTCAACTTTGGCAAGATAACCGTAATTTTCGCTTATTTTACAATCGCATACTTGCTGATTGTTGCTTTTCTGCCTTTCGCTGGGAAACGCCTCCTTGTACTTCCCAAACTCTGGATCGCATCTTTGAATATGTGCTGATTAATCAACCGAGTTTATGTCGTTCTCCCGATCCGGATGCCTTTAAGACCTATTTTGATTCAGTCTCTGTTGGGGAAACAGTGGTTAGTTTTCCCAATTTGAGCAGGGATGCCCGTTTAATTGTGCCTTGTCCCATTGTCTCGGACTCGAGTTATGTTCATTTCGCTTCCTTTGTGCGGGAGGCTCCAGAGTCTCAACAGCAGGAATTATGGGCAACTATAGGTAGAGAAATGGTGGCTCAATTGACGCGATCGCCAGTTTCCCCCATTTGGTTAAATACTGCTGGCATGGGGGTTCCCTGGCTCCATATTCGCCTCGATTCTCGACCTAAATACTATAGCTACACCCCCTATAAGAGAGATAGAGAGGTAAGGGGATGAGGAAATTCCTTCCGACTCCCCACACCTGACTCCTTAGCCATTATTCTTTCTACGCAGTTGAGTAGCACCCAAACCGAGTAACATTAAACCAGCTAGAGCAGAGGGTTCGGGTACGTCAACGGGTTCTTCAAACTCAGAGAGGTTAGTAGCTGTGCGATCGCTCGCTGAAGTCCGTACTCCATATTTTTCCTCCAAAGCCTGTTCTTTCGCTTCAGCTTGTGCAACAACCTCTTGGCGCGTATTGGCAAGAATGTCTTGAATCTCCCGCTCTAAATCTTTACGCTTTTGTTTTTGCACATTGCGTTGAGCGATCGCTGTTTTGCGACGTGCTGTCGGTTCTACGATCGCTTCTTCATTGTCTACATATCTAGGGTTATCTGCACGGATTTGATTAATCAGGTTGTCATAAGCGCGGTTTGCCGTTTTCCAGTCATCCTGAGCTGTGGCTAAAGCCTCAGTTCCGTGCTTATTCTCAATCTTCTGGATTTCCTTGTTGGCGTTCTTAATCTCATCCTGGAGGAACTTGCGGTATTTCTCGTCTTTGGTGTTCCAGGTGGGATCGTTGGCTTCTCTCTCATTCAACTCGGCAATCTGCCCTTCTGTTTTAGTGATAAACTTAACCTGCTTTTGAATTTTATTCGCTGCATTTCTGACGTTTAAAGCTGCTTGTCGATTAGCCCAGATTTCATTGAAACCAGGAGTTCCTTTCCGAATCTCTTTGTTCTCGTTCCAATGGTCTTTAATTTCTTCATTCCAGATCCGCTTTTGTTCAGCCTGGAGACGATTATACTCATCATTGATGGTCTGGAAATCATCATCCCAAATCCATTCCACACCTAGTTGTTCGGCTTGCTCATCTAGGGGGAGCGGTTGAGTTAAAGCCTTGAGATTGAATTCAAAGGCAATCAGGTGTTCTCCTGCACGATCAAATCCAGAAGCATCAAATCCTAAATCACTCAAACGAGTGCTGTCAACAAAGGAAAATCCATCATTGTAGGCGCGAGTTCCTTGAGCCATCACATTGTATCCTGGCCCAGTGAGGTTGTAGTAGGGGTTGTTCCCACCCAGTTCATCGGATTGGATATCTCCAAAGAAGTTGCTTACATTAGTGTCCACCAAATCCATGTAGTTACCATAGGTGCGGTGACCAAAGTTGTGCATCCCCACCCCTTGAGCGGTCACACTATTGTAAACACCGACTCCAGGAGCATTAGAATCATTGGCTTGGGAGAAGTTAATCGCAAAGAGCTTACCGGAGTTTTGAGCTTCTTCAAAGGTTTTCTTACCAGAAGTGAAGAAGAGGTCACCCCAGGCGATCGCGTTGCTGCTGCGATCGCGTCCTTCTCCATTAATACTTGTATTCCCAGTCATCACCACAACGACTTTACCATCGTTGGTTACCGTAGTAGCCATTCCTCGCATGTCGTATAGCGGGCCGTCTGTATTATCTCCAACTGCATCTTGGGTGAATTGCCAACCATTGATGTTTTGGTTTCTCTGGTGGGCCATGCCATCATTATTACAATCGAGGAAAACGCTAAACGTTCCTCCTAAAGAGGCTGCTTGTGCAGGGGAGGTAAAGAGTGTGGCTAAACCGAGAGTCGTTAATGTTCCGAGGAACTGAGTTGTTGTCTTGTAGGTCATGATTAATTCTGCTAAAACTCTGTCTGTTGTTGTTTGTCTTTTTTGATATCACCATCTCATGAGGAGCGGGATGATATCCTTTAGAAGCACACGTATCTCTCAGAATAATTTAAATCATTCATTTCCGTAAATTGTCGATAATACTGAATTGAGGTTGAAAGAAACTTGAAGCGTATAGGGGGATTCTATCATGTAATTAATTTATCCTGTAGAAATACGGGTTTTTAATCAAAGATTTATGAAAGATATACTCTCCACTATCTTGAGTAAGGGTTGATACGGGGATAGGGGGACGCTCCAGACGCGGGCAACTCCAGACACGCAGATGAAGGCAATTCTATTACTCCCTATTCCCTAAGATTTAGTAATCTCATAAATATGGCGATTCATTTGCATCGATTCACTTAAATCGACCATCGGTAAAGGATAATCCACCCCCATCTGCACGCCAAACCGTTTTTGTTCCACTGCTAACAACTTCCAAGGTTGATGAATTTTAGTCGGTGGAACATGGGCTAATTCAGGCAACCAATGCTTGACATATTGTCCTTTAGGGTCATACTCTTGAGATTGTTTAGCAATATTAAAATAGCGGAATCCGCGCCCATCATTGCCAACTCCCGCCAAATAATTCCAATTTCCCCAATTGCTACAGGGGTCATAATCGATTAAACACGATTCAAACCATTCCGCCCCCATACGCCAATCCATACCCAAATTTTTGGTCAGAAAACTGGCAACATTTTGCCGACCTCGATTCGACATAAACCCAGTGGTGGATAGTTCTCTCATATTGGCATCCACTAAAGGAAATCCTGTAATTCCCTGTTGCCAGCGCTCAAATTGTTTCCAATCCTGTTTCCAGGGTAAAGATAATCCTTGCAGTCCAGAGGCGTAAAAAATTTTATTCCCATGTTTAGCACAAATGAAGCGAAAATAATCGCGCCACATGAGTTCAAAAATCAGCCAATAAGTGGATTCATTTTTGATTCGTTCCGATTCATAGTTTTGCACTTCTTCATAAATCAAACGAGGAGATAGACAACCGAAGGTTAACCAGGGAGAAAATTTAGAAGAGCCATCTGCCCCTAACATTTGATTGCGAGTTTTTTTATAATGTTCTAAATGATTGCCCTGCCAAATATAATCTTGTATCCGTTGTAGTCCGGCTTTTTCTCCACCCCTGAAAAATAAAACGGCTCGTGGATCGGAGCGGGGGTGTTCGAGTCCCCATTCTTCTAGGCTGGGGAGAGTTCCCCGATCGACGTTCAGGGAATTCGGTAAGGGTGGAAGAGCATCAGGAGTCGGAAGGGTAGGACGTACCCTAGAGCTTTTTTCAACGGGTTTCCGATAGGGGGTAAAGGCTTCGGGGATATCGGCGATCGCCCAAGGTAAGTCTTGAGGGTGATACAATGTAGACCCCCAAAAGCCCTGGGTACTAATCTGATGTTGACTTAAGGCTTTATTGAGTTGAGTTTCTACTAATTTTTCTTCTGCCGTGACTTCCTGATGATAATAAAGGGCACTGATGTTTAGGGTTATAGCTAACTGGGCAATTATGTTTTCCGGTAAGCCTTGACGGATAATCAGATCGCTCCCTAGATCTCTTAAGGTTTGGCGCAAATTAGCAACACTTTCCAGGAGAAACTTAGCTCGAAAAACCCCCATCTTGGGAAACCCAAAAGACGTGTTCTGTAACCAACGAGAGTCAAAACAATAGACAGGAATCACCACAGCGCCGGTTTTCAGGGCTTGGTTTAGGGGTTCATGATCGTGCGATCGTAGATCGTTACGATACCAAAGAAGGATTGGTTTTTGGCTCATCAGTCTACGAGATCTCCTGGTGATACAGCGCGAAGCGCTGTTATGGTGTACAGCCTCAAAGGCTCAAAGCCATGTACCACAACCCTATTCCCTATTCCCTATTTCCTATTCCCTAGCGCGAAGCGCTATATTTGCCTAGGGGATGGATCGATTGATTTAGCAGGCTTTTCTTCAGTTTGCCATAAAAGAGAAAGGCTTTATAAGATTGGATTGATAAACCGGGTGATGAACATGGCGAATTTGGCGGTATTGGAACAAACAGTAGCATCTATGTTTAATCCCCAAGTGGTGGCTCCTCCTGCGGGGGAAGTAGTGGAGGAACTGTTAGCTTGGGAAAAGTTGGCGAAAAGGGAGAAAATGCCCTATGGCTTCGAGCAACTGAGCGGAGCTTGGCGCTTATGTTGGATCGCGGGGGAAAAACAGGGGCGATCGCTCAATTTAACGCAGATGAGGTTAGCGCAGACCTTACTGCGATTGATTCCGATTCAATTGGTGTATCGTCCGTTGGCTGATTTAGAAGGTATCGATCGAGAGAAATTTGAAGCGGGGGAAGTAGAGAACCGGATTCAAATTGGTTTGTTTACTCTAGTGGTTTTTGGGCCGGCTAAACGGTTAAAGTCTAATTCCCTGCTAGCTTTTGACTTTACCACCATGCAAATCAAGTTCTTCGATAAAGTCTTGTTTTCTACTCTGATTCGCAACGGAGAAAATCGCAATGCCCGATTTTATGGTGCGCCCATCCGCGAACTGGCGTTTTTCAACTATTTTTTAGTCCAAGATAACTTGATTGCCGCTCGCGGACGGGGCGGTGGGTTAGCCTTGTGGGGGCATAGTGGTCGTTGAGTCATAGACTTCTTGCAGAAGGTGAGGGAATAGGGGAGAGGGGGAGAAATAAACCCATACCCTCATGCATTAGATTTCCTCCGTGATTGCACTTTAGCGCTCCAAACATTTTAGGGCTAAACCCCTACAACGAATTGCAGCTAATGCACTATTTTAGATGAAACAATAGTTAAAAGAAAGGAATGAAAAAAATAGCGGGAAAAATAATTTTGCTGCTAGCGATCAATTACTTGGCGGCATTTGTTTTTCAGTTGGGTTTCCTGATGGGAATAATCTACAGAGATGTTTTTTTAGGGGCGGCAATAGGTTCTATATCTCTTCCTGCCCTTCTTCTACAACCCTGGTCTTTTTTTATTGTTGCTGCACCCTCTGGTGTATTATGGTGGCCTCTTGTAACGACGGGCATCACGATTGTGCTCTACAACTTGGTTGGCAGATCGAAATTCCGGACACCAATCGACTTACTCTGCTCAACTACCCGTAGCCGAATTGCTAAGATCTGCTGGATATCTTTTGTGGTGGTGGCTTTGTCTCTTGGAGTTTCTAGGTTAGTGGATTTTCCACCCAAAAGGAGCGGGATTCCAGAATTATATTATGTGGAGAAAGCAGTTAAAAAAAACTCACCGATTGAAGATTCAAAATACTATTATAAAGCATCTTTTATAGACTCAGAATGGCTCTGGAAAGCAAAATTGGATGAAGAACAATTTTTTTCATTGATGTCAGACTTAGGTCTAGAGCCAAAAACCGGATTAACTGAGGAAAGTAATTTTTTTCTACAAGGCCCGTATTGGTGGGAACCCAAGATTTATGAAGGATCTATGGTCTATTCGACTCCTGAGTTTCCTGATAAAAATCGCGGCAATGATGGTTTCCATGCATTGGCATCATGGAGTCCAAATGACGAAGTCATGTTTATGTGGATAAAAGAGAATTTTTAACTTCCAACAAATCACTGGTCGTGACGGTGATATCAAGTCCGTTGAATTATAGCGCTGCGCGCTAGGGAATAGGGAATAGGGAATAGGGAATAGGCACGAATGGCGATAGCTTGTATTACTTAGGCTCTAAGGCTTCAAGCTGTACTCCATAGAAGAGAGAATCGCTATAACTTGTAAGTACCATACCGCGCAGCGCTATAATTACAAGCTGTAGAGACAAGGCACACCTTGTCTCTACCGTGATGGCGATCGCCTACATCTAGGGGTTAATTGCTTGTTCTGTTAGTCCATTGAGTACTTCAGCAATCTTATTAATGACCTGCGCCCCACAACCCTCTAGGCTATGTCGTTGGCTGAGGTAGTGCGGATCGTTATAAGCAATTTTTACGCCCTGCTCATCTTGAAAAATGAGCAGCTTCTGCGGCAAGTCAATACCGATGCTTTGCTGACACTGCATGAGTGGCGTTCCAGCCATGGGGTTACCGAAAATCACCACACGGGTAGGCGGTAGCTCTAAATTAGCATTCGCAGCGTTTTGGGTATGATCGACAGTCGTAAAAACATTCAACCCATTCGATTCAAGGACTTGAATAAAGCGTATCTCTGTTTCTTCGACGCTATAGGAACTCGGCTTAATTACCAGACCTCTAGCCGTTCTGTTTTGGGCTGTTGCTGAGGGTTGGGGCATAAGGGGACTAAGGGCAAATCCTAGACTCAATGATAGGCCCAACGCAATGAGACTTAGTGTACGCATACTCACAAACCGGAAGATTTCATTCACAGCTTATCGCTATAGCTCTGATTTGGTGACCAACTGAGACACAGACGCAACGCGATCGCCTGACAGTGATCTGCGTCGCCAAGGCTGCTCAATGACCATCACAGTTTAGCTCGTAGAAGATCATCCTTCACGATGAGGGGTGTCACCCATTAAATAGAAAATTTTGAAGACAATAAAAACATAAGAAATGAGGAAGAATACCATGCTATCCACGAAAGAAAGACTATCTGACTACATCTCACATCTGTTCGCTTCAGTCGGAGCCATGAATGCGATCTCTGCCGAAGAATTGTTCTTCCTGCAAGTCATGTCCCAAACCTTTGGAGTCGGAACCGAAGAATACAAAGCAGCTTGTCGCATCTTAAGAGGAGTAAAACGAGGAAACGTTAAGGTTATGGGAAAATCCTTAGCCAGCTAGGGAATAGGGAATAGGGAAACTAGGTTTTCCCGCTTCTCAGTACAAGATAAATCTGCTACCGATCGCCAATAAGCATTCTTACTTCTGATGAACAGGGCGATCGAGCTATGGCGATCGCATTTGTTTTTTGATCGAGAACATTTTACAATCCAGCTTAAGGTATAGACTTTTAGCAATGCAACATCTAAAATAATGAGGTAAGAAGCAATCCAAGTAGGATGGCTTTAGTCTAGCTCCTCTTTTCCTCCCCAATGGATGATCGACTCACCCATGAACACCTTTAGTCAAACGATTTGGTTAGTCCCGGCTTATGCCATCCTCGGTGTATTAATGACAATTCCTTGGTCACCGGGTTTGATTCGGCGAACCGGCCCTCGACCGGCTGGTTATATTAATTTATTAATGACATTAACGGCTTTTATCCATAGTCTCCTCGGTTTACGGGAAGTGTGGGGTGCGCCTGCTCACTATTCCCTCAATTGGCTCCATGCCGCTAATCTGGATATTACTTTTGATGTTGAAGTTTCAGCCACCACGGTCGGCGCATTAGTGGTGATTTTGGGCTTGAATATTCTCACCCAAATCTATGCCATTGGCTATATGGAAATGGATTGGGGTTGGCCTCGATTCTATGCTCTGCTGGCTGTCTTTGAGGCAGGGATGGCGGTTCTCATGCTTGCCAACTCCCTATTTTTCAGCTATGTGATGTTGGAAATCCTCACCTTGGGAACTTACCTGCTGATTGGCTTCTGGTTTAATCAGTCTCTGGTAGTGACGGGTGCAAGAGATGGATTTCTGACCAAGCGAGTCGGCGACTTAGTTTTACTCATGGGTGTCGTGGCTCTTTACCCCCTGGCTGGAACCTGGAATTATGATGAATTAACCGTTTGGGCAAATACAGTAGAGCTGAATCCGACAGTCGCCACGTTATTGGGTTTAGCACTGCTGGCTGGACCGTTGGGGAAATGTGCCCAATTTCCCCTACAACTGTGGTTGGATGAGGCAATGGAAGGGCCGATGCCAGCAACGGTACTCCGAAATGCAGTCGTAGTTTCTACCGGGGCTTGGGTGTTAATTAAGATGCATCCGGTTTTGGAGTTATCCCCCTTTGTGGTGAATACAGAAATCTTTGTAGGGGCGTTCACTGCTCTGAGTTGTGCGGCGATCGCCTTAGCCCAAGTGGATATTAAGCGTGTCTTTTCTTATGCCACCAGTAGTTATTTAGGCATTGTGTTTATCGCGGTGGGGACTGGAAACAGTCAAGGAGCGTTAATGCTGCTGTTGACTTATGCGATCGCCATGGCGCTGATGTTGATGGCGGTAGGCGGTATTATCCTGAACAATATTGCCCAAGATATTACTCAACTGGGTGGATTGTGGTCTCGTCGTCCCATTTCTGGTATTTGCTATGTAGTCGGCGCTCTCTCATTAGTGGCACTTCCTCCCTTCGGATGTTTCTGGGGACTTGCAGAAATTGCCAATGGGTTATCCCCAACTTTATTAACTGTTTTGTTATTGGTGAATGGATTAACCGCCTGTAGTTTAGCGCGGGTGTTCGGACAACTATTTACGGGGTCAATTACAGATTGGACAAAGCGATCGCCAGAAGGATTATGGGCACTCGTTTTACCGATGATGGTTTTACTCGGTGTTGCCCTCCATTTACCCCAATTATTAGCTGTTTTAGGACTATTACCAGCTCTGAGTTTAGTGACACAACCCCCCTCCTTATTGCTAATTGGCTCGACTGTAATCGGTGCTGGGGTTGCCTTATTCCTCTATGTTGGCGACAGAATACCCAAACCCATTACACTCCCTGTTCCAGGGATTCAAGATTTCTTTGCCTACGATTTCTACACTGCCCAACTCTATAAAGTAACGGTCATCGCTATTGTGGGATTTCTGGCCAAATTTATTGATTGGTTCGATCGCATCTTAGTCGATGGTGCAGTGAATTTGATCGGTCTGTTCACCATCGCCAGTGGTGAAGGCTTAAAATACAACACCACAGGACAAGTGCAGTTTTATGCCCTCTCGATCCTTATGGGCACCATTCTCTTTGGATTATTACTCGTTTATCCCCTAATTTCTGCTTTCCCTTAATCAACCCTCCCTATGCTATCTGCCTTACTCCTGATTCCCCTATTAGGCGCGATCGCCATTTTCCTTTATCCTAAGCCCCAATCGAGCCGGGCGATCGCCACTATTGCCAGTCTTGCCAGTTTCGGTTGGAGTCTGTATCTACTCAAATTATTTGACCTCAACCCATCAGAACTGAGCGCAGTCCAGTTTAGTGAATTCCATACTTGGATTCAACCCCTAGGTCTAAACTATAGTGTTGGTGTTGATGGTCTTTCCTTACCTCTTCTGGTTCTCAATGGACTTTTAACCCTCATTTCCCTCTACACCAACCGTAAAGATCTCGAACGCTCTCGTCTTCATGACAGCCTGATCTTACTGATTAACGGTGGAATTGCCGGCGCTCTAATGGCGCAAAACCTGCTCTTATTTATCATCTTTTATGAATTAGAACTGATTCCTTTTTACCTGCTAATTGCCATTTGGGGAGGAGAAAAACGGGGTTATGCTTCAACCAAGTTTCTCCTCTATACAGCCGTTTCCGGCTTAATGGTGATCGTAGGATTCTTAGGACTTGTGTTCCTGGGTGACTCAGGTAGTTTTGAGTTTAGCGATCTAGACATCAATAGCCTCGATCTGATTACCCAACTCCTTCTCTTAGCTGCGCTACTGATTGGATTTGGGATTAAAACCCCCCTCGTTCCCCTGCATACCTGGATGCCAGATACTTATGTCGAAGCCTCCCCCAGTACCACGGTACTGCTCGGTGGGATTTTCTCTAAGTTAGGAACCTATGGCTTATTGCGCTTTGGACTGCAACTGTTTCCTGTCGGTTGGGAAACCATTGCCCCAGGGTTAGCCATTATTGGGACAGTCAGCGTGATTTATGGAGCCTTAAGTGCGATCGCCCAACGGGACATTAAACGCATGGTCGCCTATAGTTCGATTGGTCACATGGGGTATATCCTGGTGGCAGCAGCGGCGGGGACTGAACTGAGCGTGTTAGGAGCGATCGCCCAAATGATTGCCCACGGCTTAATTCTTGCCCTCCTCTTCTTCCTCGTCGGTATCGTCGAACAAACCACCGGAACCCGCGATCTCGACGTTCTTAACGGCTTAATGAACCCCATTCGCGGTCTACCTCTCACCAGTGCCCTCCTGATTTTAGCCGGAATGGCTAGCGCTGGTATCCCTGGTTTAGTGGGATTTGCCGCTGAATTTATCGTTTTTCAAGGCAGTTTTGCTACCTTCCCCATCCCCACCCTACTGTGCATTTTTTCTTCAGGATTAACAGCCGTCTATTTTGTCATCTTAATTAACCGCACTTGTTTCGGTAAATTAGACAATTCTCGCGCTTATTATGCCCGCGTTACCCTGAGCGAACAATGGCCAGCCTTCGTGCTAACTGCCATTATCCTCTTTTTAGGCATTCAACCCAATTTCCTATTGCGCTGGATGGAACCAACCACCAACCGCATCGTCGCTGAACTGCATCAACCTGCCAAAATTGAAATTGCCCAAAACTTACCCATATAGAGGAGATCTCGACCATGAAATTAACAACTTTAGGAACATTAACGGCGGCTATTTTAGCCCTCCCCATTTCCCTCACTATCTCTGGAGTAACTCAGGCTCAAAATACCTCCATTAGTAACTTAAATCGAGAGGAAAATACCACTATTTCTGGCACAATTATTGGTTGGGGAGAAGCCGATGAAAACGAATTTATCCTCCAAGATTCCACCGGAACTATAGTCGTAGATGCAGGCCCCCGTTGGTCGCAAGACCTGAATCTGAATATCGGAGACACAATTGCTGTTACTGGGGAATTTGATGATGGAGAATTTGATGCCTTTTCCCTCACCTATGCCGATGGTACAGTGGTAGATATTCAGTATCACGATGATGAAGAACAGTGGGAAAACTACGATCGTTAGTTAGGTACAGTAGGCAGGAAAAAGCAGCCATAGGGTTCAACATTCAACACCCTTTTCCTGCCGAACCTAGTATGATGTTCTATGCTCCATTCTCTAGCGCGAAGCACGTAAAACCATGCCTGAAACTTTAGAGTCATTAACCACAAAACTGCCTCCTTCAACTCACAAATACGCCGAAGTTATCCATCGCTTAGAAGCCGGTGGTTCCATGTTGCCGGACACCCCAGAAAACCTGATGCAAATTATCGGCATTTATAAAGCCTATGCCGTTCCCATGGATTTCTATTGGCGGGATTTACTTTATATTGCCGAGCAGGTTTTTCTTGACCCTTTACCCTTCTTTAAATACTTCTTACCCCAAGAATATTTAGATCTGCCGAACCACTATGCTGGAGACACCGCAGATTTTCGAGTTTGGCAAAAAGGAGAAGCCAGCGCTCACCCGGAATTATTGGAATTTATGGATAAGGGAGAACTCAAGAAAAAACTGCCGAAATTATTCCATCATCTTTGGCACGATCGCGTCAACATGGAGTTTGCTGAAGCCTGTATGCGTGCCATGCTCTGGCATCAGGGAATGGGGGGTCAGTTTTATGACTACCTGGAGAGTGAGGAATATATCGCCAACTGCGATAAGGCAATTAAAGCTTATTTTAAGGGCAATCCCTTGATGTTGGGACTCTATAAGCTCTTCCCACAAATGTTCTACGAGAAGGTGCGCGAACTCTCCTACTACGCTAACCTCGGCTTATTCTGGGAAGTCATGGCTCCCGTGTTCTTTGAAATGAGCGATCTTTATGATGCCGGAGAGTTCAAAACTGTCCCCGATGCCATGAATTTTCTAGTTAATGGTATTTTCATTGCCGCCGGACGACCTATTTATCACCATGTTTATGTTGGTGATGAATGTTATGAAATTATTCCCAAATCTAAAGGGTTTATGTGGCTCTATGAAGCTGCCCTGCCCTATGTGGAAGCTGTATTTTACCGTACTGCGCCCTTCCGAGGAACCAAGTCCTACAACGCCCAAGCTAAACAAGTTCCCGAAGAGCAAAAAGACTTTCACTATGGCATTCTCTACGCCGATGTTTTCCCGGTGGGAACCGCAGGCATTCCCCCAACTCTTTTAATGCAAGATATGCTCCATTTCCTCCCTCCTTATTTAGAAGAGTATTACCAAAAATACTGTCGAGGTGAAGATGATATGCTGATTCAGTTGGGAATTACCTTCCAGCGATCGATGTATAATGTCACCTCTGCGGTTATTCAAGCCTTAAGAGTTGCCCTACTCTATCCCTTAGACGATCCCAACCCCGAACACTTATTAAAAAATCGCCAATTCTTTGAAGCCCAAATGGATCGCTTCCTCCGCCCAGAAGCTCGTTTATCCGATATCCAAAGCCAAGATTATCGTTGATTCAAAGAATACCTAGAAACTGGGTTTTCCTTTTTCCTCTTGCCTTGTGCCTTGTGCCTATTCCCTATTCCCTATTCCCTAAAAAATGCCCAACATTGTTGAAATTGCAGTCAGTAATGAGGCCTTCTCCACCCTCGTCACAGCCGTTAAAGTGGCTGGGTTAGTTGAGGCGCTCCAACAACCTGGTCCCCTCACGGTTTTTGCCCCTAATGATGATGCTTTTGCCAAATTATTACCGGGAACCGTAGAGAGTTTGGTACAGAATATTCCCCAACTTCAGCGTATCCTGACCTATCATGTAGTTGCTGGACGCTATACAACTGATGAACTAAAGGATTTGGAAAGTTTAACCTCTCTGGAAGGTTCCCCCATTCCCATTCACTGTGGTGAAATTTTTGAAGTTAAAAATGCCACGGTTTTAGCCCCAGATATTGAAGCGAGCAATGGCATTATCCATGTGATAGATACCGTGATTTTGATGGGGTAAGAGTCTCTTTTTTCTCCCGATCCTAGTCGTTAGAGATCGGTCGATCGCTGTTGCAGAATACGCTCGGCGATCGCCAAATCAATGGGGGTTGTTACTTTAATATTCGTTTCTTCTCCCCTGACAATTTTTACCGGTAACTGGCATTGCTCAAATAAAGCCGCATCATCGGTAACTTCCCAGCCATTAGCTCTTCCCTTTTCATGGCAATCTTTAATTGTGTCTACCGCAAACCCTTGGGGTGTTTGGGCAGCCCAAAGATCGGCGCGGTTGGGAGTACTTTCAATCCAATGCTCAGTATTGACCACCTTAATGGTATCTTTGACAGGCACCGCCGCAATTAACCCCTGGCATTCTTGAAGGGCGATCGCACACCGGTCAAACAACTCTGGAGTCACCAAACACCGGGCCCCATCATGGATCAAAACCCCCTCAGCGCCTTCTGGAAGAGCCTGTAAGCCGTTGTAAACCGATTTTTGGCGTGTTGAACCCCCCACAATCAAATGGACGGGTTTTTGTAGGTCTAAGCCACCGATAATCTCCTCAAACGCTGGAAAATCAGTCGGTTGTCCCATAATGCCAATCCATTCAACAGTTTCCGCTGCTTCTGCTGCTCGTAGCGTCCAAGCGAGTAAAGGATCTCCCAATACAGTTAATAAGAGCTTATTGCGATCGCTCCCCATCCGCTTACCCATCCCTGCTGCTGGAATCAATACATGCATGGTCGTTATGAATTCACAATTAACAATTAATAATTTTCATGTCGGCGACAGCCGAAACAATGGATTTGTAGGGGCGGGTTTTACCATTAACTAGAATACCTACGAGTCAATTCCCTAAACCCACCCTCCTTCTCTGTGTCTCTGTAGTTTACCATCTACGATACGCAAGCTAGAAGCCTGGTTTCTTCAAGAAACCAGGCTTCTGGGAACACAAGGGGATTAATTCTCGCGACTAAACCGGGCTAACAACTCCTCACGAGAAGCCTGCATACAAATAGGAATGAACTCTTCTAGAGACCGTTCCATCATGCTGTCAATCATTCCTCCTAACTCCTCATCCAAGGAACCAAACCGTGTTCTCAATAACGTTTCAATCGTTACTCGTTTAGCCTGTTGAACACCTTCTTGTATTCCTTGTCGAACACCTTCTTGTATTCCTTGTCGAACACCTTCTCGTACTGTATCTTCTCGCCATTTTAAGTAAGCCGGTGATAATTCCATAACTAACTCCTGGTCTTCGGGATTGAGATCTATCTTAGCTTGTACATTAATTCGCCATACCCCAATCAGTTCTAGTATATTACGCCGTTGCGGATCATTTTCTGGCAGGTCTAGCACTTGTTGGATGGCTCTTTTTTGGGTTCCCCCTTTTCCCAACAGTCTTAACCAGAGGGTTTCTGGGATTTCTGGGAGTTGGTTAATCGCGATGATTCTGGTGTGGAAAATCTCAGCAAACCGGTAAATTCCTGTACACCAGTTTTTTGCATCTGAGTGAGCGCCACAGAGATCTAAGACTCTTTCCGATACGGTGGGGGTTAAAATCCACAGAGTAGGTAAGGTTTGGGTCTCTATCGGTTGTGTATCTCGCTTGGCTTGACGGTAGAATTCTCCATGGATGTACAGCAGTTTAAGTACACAACTGCTAATTTCTCGTTTACTGGGACAGTTGCGAAAGGGTTCCCACAGGCAAGGCTTAGAAGCCAGTTGAGCCAGTAAACCCAAGGGTGGAGGATTGCAGGGAGGTTCTGGGGAAGGTTGGAAAAAGAGATCAATGTGCAAGGTTTCCCCTGGAATTTCGCGGCTAATTTCCACAGTTCCTAGGGGTTCGAGCAGTTCTTTTAGGTATGCTTTGGCAAATTGATCGTGGGGTTGACGAGTCATTTCAATAAAAATTGCTCTGTGGGGCTAAGACAACGGATACAATGCAAGCGTTCATACATTCTACAGAAGGTCATGAAAGTAGTAGCCCTTGTTCCGGGTGGCATTGGGGATCAAATCTTATTTTTCCCGACTCTCGATCGCCTGAAACAGTCCTATCCGAAAGCTGAAATCGATGTCATTGTTGAACCTCGGTCAAAAGGAGCATATCGCGTCAGTCAGTCCGTCAACGATGTGTTTGCCTTTGACTTCAAAGACCGCAACTCTCCAGCAGACTGGGGAAACCTATTGGGCATTTTACGCGATCGCGAATATGAAATTGCCCTCTCCCTCGGTCAACGCTGGACAGTTGGACTACTCCTCTGGCTCACGGGTATTCCTACCCGCATCAGTTACCAAGGCCTGGGGTCACTTTTCCTCTCTAACCCCATTCCCCTGAAAACCGAGCAATACGCGGTTCATATGTATTATGACCTGCTTCAAGGTCTCGACATCACCAGCCCCTGTCCCGAACTCTCCATCAATGTGCCCAAAAAAGACATTGAATGGGCCGAAAAGCAGCAGCAAGACCTAGGTATCGGTGAAGGGGGCTATCTCTTAATTCACGGTGGGTCTAGCCAATTGGCCCAAACCAAAGGCATTGATAAAATCTATCCGGTGGCAAAATGGCAAGAAATTGTCCAAACCCTCAACCAGCAACAGCCAGATTTACCCATAGTGGTATTGAAAGGCCCTGAAGATGAAGCTCTGGTTAACCAACTCCTACAAGGAAATCCCAACTTGAAGGTCACCTCTCCACCAGATATTGGTAAACTGGCAGCCATGATTGCCAATGCCAACTTAATGCTTTGTACCGATAGTGCCCCCATGCATTTGTCTGTGGCCGTGAAAACATTTACCATTGCCCTATTTGGCCCCACAGACCCGAAAAAATTACTCCCTGCCAGCGATAAATATATCGGTATTTCCTCCCCTACGGGCAAAATGGCAGATATCACCTCCCAAATGGTGCTGGAGAAAATTCTCGGCAGTTAGCTCTCTATTCTTTGCCCTCATCCTCCAGTCCCCCTTCTGCTTCGCTCCCTTCGGCTATGCTCAGGACAAGCAGGGCGACGCTTCTCCCGCAGGCGCTGCCCGAGCCAAGCCTAAGGGAGAGGGCAGAGGCGCTTCGCGCCAGGGAATAGGGAATAGGGAATAGGTTATGGTAGCTAGGTTTTAGTATTGAACCGGAGTCCTAACCGAATCTTTCTCTGCTATATGAAGTCGTTGCGTAAGTCCTATTTGATATCGAACAAGCTATCGAGAATAATTTTCATGGTTCGTTAAACAGGGTTTCGTCAACTCGGATGGGTTCCCGTGGCTCTATAGGAATTTCCCCCGGTTCGATCCCGCTGAAGTGCCGCTCACAGACGGCGATGAGCCACTGGCCCTCGTTTTGAAAGTTTTCGGGTTGAAGTTCTGGGGCTAGCAAGAGTTCGTTGAGTGTCATGTCTAGCTCCTAGTATGCTGTATCTATTTTACCTTCTGGAAACGCCAGGGGGCGATCTTCGAGCGTTGGGTTGAATTATTCTTCAAACGTTATTATATCAAATCTATTTATTTACGCTACAGAGATCTGTAGGGGCGGGTTATACCCAAATCTTGTAGACTAACAACTATTGCAAGTAAACCCGCCCTCCTCCACCATGTCTCTACTTGTAGCAACCATTTAAGGATTTGATATTAGCCCTTCCCGCACTTCCAGAACCGCTTCTGGCTCTAACCAAACACAGTCGGGCCTCACTCCTATAGCAGAGAAAGAGTTGGTGAGGACATGGTTCAAGAGTGAAACCTAGCTACCATCACCTATTCCCTATTCCCTAGCGCGCAGCGCTATATTATTCGGCTGCATTTACGATGATTGGTACGCCTTGGTAAGGTTAATTTATTCCCCCATTTCCCCATTCCCCTATCCCATGAGCAAACCCGCCGTATTTCTAGACCGCGATGGAGTCCTTAACCAGGAAGTCGGCTATATCCATCGAGTAGAAGACCTCAATCTCATTCCCGGTGTTGCTCAAGCTGTACGTCGTTTAAACGATCGCAACTTATTCTGTTGTTTAGTCACCAATCAATCGGGGCCGGCGCGATCTTATTATGGTATGGATCATGTTCATGCCCTCCATCAGCGCCTCTGTAACCTCCTAGAAACCGAAGCCGGAGCCGTCTTAGATGCCCTCTTCGTGTGCCCCTATCTCAGCCCCCCAGAAGGCGGAACTCACCCGGAATTTGCCCGTTGGAGTACCTGGCGCAAACCCAATACAGGCATGTTAGTCGCGGCCGCATGGGAACATGATTTAGACCTCAGTGCTAGTTTTATGGTGGGCGATAAAGCCACCGATATTGATATGGCCCATAATGCCGGATGTCAAGGCATTTTAGTCCAAACCGGTTATGGTTCGCGGGTACTTTCCGGAGACTATCAACACCATACCCGACCCGATTATATCGCCACAGATTTAGCTGATGGCGTAAATTGGATTCTTACATCAGGGAATAGGGAATAGGGTTGGGTTTTCGGCAAAGCCGACATGTTTCCGCAAAGCGGACATGAACATGTCGCGAAGCGAAACGTTCCTCAACCCAAACTACATTAGATTTTGTTTGTAGTGAGGGTTAAAACCCTCTCCAGCTAGGCTTTTAAGCACTCTTCGTGCTTACACCAAACAAAGCCCTATTTTAGGTAAAACAGTCCACTACAATGATTTACTAGACCCATTATTGATTTTTAATTGTTAATTAATCATGCTGCCGAGCGAATTACTCATTTATCGCTATAGCGGTGAAACCATCATTCCCAAACGATTAAAATTAGACCGCTATTGGATAGGCATCGCCACCGACTTAATTGCCTGTTTTCAAGATCATATCAGTCAACCCCAAAAAAAACTCGATCGCAGCTTACAGGAATTTGAAGGCGAAAGTCCCGATTTTCGCATTAAGCGCGGACTCGCTCATATATTGAAAAGCAGCTTTTCTACCTTTGAAACCATCAGCCCCCTCGATCCTCCCCTGCTCAGACAACGCATCTTTGCTGAAGCAGCCCAAGGTCGGCCAGGAAAGGACTGGACAGAACAAACCTTAAATCAAGTTGCCCAAAGTTTGAGCCAAGAACTGAAACGAGAAGTCGCTATTGATCAATTGCGTCAAGGGCTTTATTCTGATTTAATCGAAAATCGCATCTTCACCCAATTCGATCCTCCAGAACCTGAGCCACTCCTCCACCGTTATAATCTTTCCCAAGTCCAAGGAATCTTTTATCGCGCCACCCATATTAAAATTAATGCCCATCGCAATGTTCCTGGAGAATATAAGCTCTTATTCCGCTATTTAAAACTCTTTCAACTGATGTCTTATATTGAAGGAGATGCTGACCATGGATTTACCATTACTATTGACGGGCCATCCAGTTTACTACGGGTGAGTACCCGCTATGGACTCGCTTTAGCTAAGTTAATTCCCGCTCTCCTGCATGTTACAAAATGGAGCATAGAAGCTAATTTACAAACTCGTGATTTCTATACTGGGGCACCCAAACAAGGTAAGTTTTCTTTAGATTCCCAATGTCAATTAGTCAGTCATTATCCCCCTGGTAAATCCTATGATAGTATGCTCGAATCCGCTTTTGCCGATCGCTGGGCCAAACAGAAAACCGATTGGGTCTTAGAGCGAGAAGTCGATTTAATCCCCATTCCTGGGAGTGTGATGATTCCGGATTTTCGCTTTGTTCATCCCGATGGGCGGTCAGTTTTGTTAGAAATTGTGGGCTATTGGCGACCGAGTTATTTACAGAAAAAGTTTTATCAAGTGAAACAAATTGATGATAAAGCTTTAATTCTAGCCATCTCTGACCGCTTGAATTTAGAAAAAGCTGGGGTTAAGATAGAAGAGTGTCCTATCCCAATCGTCTGGTTTAAGAATAAATTATTACCTAAGTCTGTACTGCCAGTATTAGAAGCCATGCCATGATAAACACGTCTCATACATCTGCTATCCTATAGAGTATGGCAGTAATGAGGAGCCAATCGGAGTCAGTCTGTATAAAAAACGAAAAACAGTTGACCATTACCCATTACCCATTACCTATAATGAGGGTGAGTCAATGAATTTTTCTTCTGAACAAATCTGGTCTATAGAAGCTCCATATTCCCCAGTTCCTATTGGCTCTCCCTTTTATATTGAACGGTTCCCTATCGAAGAAGAAGTTTGTACTGAGTTAGAAAAACCGGGCAGTCTGATTCGGATTAAAGCCCCTCATAAAATGGGTAAAAGTTCTCTCTTAATTCGGATTATTGCCCATGCTCAATCTATTGGTTATCCAACCGTTACCATTGATTTCCAGGAAATTGATGAATCTATTTATACGAATTTAAATAGGTTTTTGCGTTGGTTTTGTATTAAAGTAACTTTGGCTCTCAAATTGCCCAATGAATTAGATGAGTATTGGGATCAAGAAATCGGATCTAAAGCCAGTAGCACGTTATATTTAGAAGAATATATTTTACAGCATTTAGACTCGCCGATTGTCTTAAGTCTCAATGAAGTAAATCGAATCTTTGATTATCCAAGTTTAGCCCAAGATTTTTTGTCTTTGTTGCGGTTTTGGTATGAACAATCTAGACAAGTTAGTGAGTTCGATCGATTTCGATGGATTGTTGTCCATTCTACGGAAAATTATGTTAAGTTCAATTTGAATCAATCTCCGTTTAATGTAGGCATTCCGATCCAACTTCCCCCCTTTACTATAGAACAAGTTGAACAATTATTAAGGCGACATAAATTGACTTTAGTCGATCCATCGGATCTGGTGTATGTGATGAAAGTAACAGGCGGTCATCCCTATTTGGTTCGCTTGCTCTTTTACTCTCTTTGTCGATCTAGTTTATGCTTAAAAGATTTTCTAGATAATGATGTGTTGAAAACGAAAATTTTCAAGCGTCATTTACAAAAAAAATGGGGAATTTTACAGCAAGATACCGAGCTATTTAAGCAATTTCAAGAGTTAGTCTCTGAAGAAGAAGGATTGGTTTTAGAACCAAGAGTTGCTTATAAGTTGGAGAGTCTGGGATTAGTCAATATTGTGGGCGATCGCGCTCAAGTTTCCTGTGAACTTTATCGCGATTTTTTCTTGAACCATGCCTTTATTACTCCTTCTCCATCCAATCAGCATCTGGAACAACTAGAGCAGGAAAATCAAAAGCTAAAACAATTGATTCACACGGATAGTTTAACTCAGGTTGCTAATCGTCGCCTCTTTGATAGTTACCTGGAAAATGAATGGAATCGATGCTTAAAAGAAACGCTATTTATTTCCTTGGTTTTGGTTGATATTGACTGCTTTAAAGAGTATAATGATACTTATGGACATCAGGAAGGCGATCGCTGCCTACAAAAAGTAGCACGAAAGATAGCCCAATGCCTCAACCATACCGATCATCTGCTGGCTCGCTATGGTGGCGAAGAGTTTGCCATCATTTTGTCAGGGAAAAATCCGATTGTTACCCTGAACCTGGCTGAAGATATTATGGAGGCAGTCAAAAGCTTAAAAATTGAGAATATCAATTCTAAAGTTGGGTCTAAAATTGTTACGATTAGCTTGGGAATTGCTAGTATCATTCCTTACATCAAAGATCATCCGGATGACCTATTCAAGCGAGCTGATCAAGCCCTTTACCAATCCAAGGAAAAAGGTAGGGATCAAGTCACTTTAAAGTAATTTTCAATTCATATTATGTCCATCTATCAGGTTGGTGGTAGCTTAAGAAAAGATTCATCAAGTTATATTCAAAGACAGGCTGACACTCAGTTATATAATGCGTTGAAGAAGGGTGAATTTTGTTATGTTTTAAATTCCCGACAAATGGGCAAATCTTCCCTACTGGTAAGAACTCGATATCAATTAGAGCAGGAAGGATGGAAATGTGCCACAGTTGATTTAACCAGTATTGGCAGTGAACATATCACTCCCGAACAATGGTATAAAGGGATCGTAAGTGAATTAAGACGAGGATTTAAGTTATTTAAGACATTTAATTTAAAGGAATGGTGGAAAACTCAAGAGAGTTTGTCCATCACTCAGCGCTTAACCCAATTCATCTATGATATTTTGTTCGCCACATTTGAGCAAGAAAATCTAGTCATTTTCATTGATGAGATTGATAGTATTTTAAGTCTGCCTTTCCCGATTAATGATTTTTTCGCTTTTATTCGATTTTGCTACAATCAACGCGCTTTAGAACCGAATTATAATCGATTAACATTTGCCATTTTTGGGGTGGCGACTCCCTCTGATTTAATTGCCGATCCATCCCGAACTCCTTTCAATATTGGCACAGCCATAAAATTGAATGGGTTTACGTTTTCTGAGATGCAACCCTTAGCTCAGGAATTATCAGCCAAGCGCCTGAATCTGGATCGAATGATTGAGCGGGTTTTGTATTGGACAAATGGACAGCCTTTTCTGAGCCAAAAATTGTTTAAAATTCTCGCTCAAGTGAGTGAAGAGATCGATGGAAAATCAGCAAAATTATTGGCTGGAAATGAAGAGTTTTGGGTCGAGCAAGTTGTCCAGGAAAAAATTCTCGATCAATGGCAATCTCAAGATGAACCAGAACACTTAAAAACGATCCGCGATCGCCTGCTCGACAATCCCCAGCACAGTGCCCGACTCTTGAGTGTTTACCAGCGTATCCTCCAAGGAGAGAGAGTTCACAATGACGATAGTTGGGAACAGATTGAACTGATCTTATCTGGTTTGGCGATCAAGGAAAAGGGGGTATTACGGGTTAAAACTCGGATTTATGAGCAAATTTTTAATCAAGACTGGGTGAGAGAGCAATTAAATGATCTGCGCCCTTACTCCCAAATGTTACAGGCTTGGTCGATCGGTGGTCAAACCGATACGTCCCGATTATTGCGAGGACAAGCGCTTCAGGATGCCCAAGTTTGGGCCCAAGGAAAACGTTTAAGCAATGAGGATTATCAGTTTCTATCGGCATCGGTTGAGGTGGATCGGCAAGCGGTGCAAACTGCCCTCGAAGCCGATCGCACTAAAGAGGTAGAAGCACGGTTAAAACAAGAACAACATCTCGCTCACTTACAACGCCAATTTCTCTGGGTTCTCAGTCTTGCCCTACTGATTGCGAGTGGATTGGGAATTCTGGCCTTTTGGCAATTTCGACAAGCGAGACTGAGCAAACAACAAGCCAGAATGAGTGAAATTAGAGCGCTGGTTTCCTCCTCTAGGGGACTCCTGATTGCTGATAAAAAATTGCTGGCTTTAGTTGAAGGAATTAAAGCCAAACGTCGCCTACACAGTCTGAATAATAGTTCCTCAACCTTAACCCAACAGGTGGATAGAATCCTAGAACAGGGAATCTATGAAATTGTTGAAGCCAATATTTTATCGGGGAATCAAGCCGGGATTCCTGAATTGGATTTTAGTCCAGATGGGCAATTGATTGCTACGGCGATCGCCGATAATACCCTTAAACTCTGGACATCAGAGGGACAGTTCCTGAAAACCCTCCAAGGTCATCAAGCGCCCGTCATTGCCGTTACCTTTAGCCCCAATAGTCAAATCATTGCCTCTGCTGCAATGGACAATACCCTTAAACTCTGGACAAGGGAGGGTGAATTACTCAAGACTTTCACCGGCCATACCAACATTATCTTTGGCATTGCCTTTAGTCCTGACGGCCAAACCCTGGCATCCGCATCTAGGGATGGCACAGTTAAACTCTGGACTCTGGAGGGTCAATTACTCAAAACATTGCCCCACGAGAGTGGAGTGCGAACGGTGAGGTTTAGTCCAGATGGGCAAATCCTCGCTTCTGGGAGTGAAGATCGCACGATTACTTTATGGATGTTAGATGGAAAACTCCAAGCGACCCTCAAAGGTCACCAGAATGCCATCACTGATATCGTTTTCAGTCCCGATGGCCAAACCCTAGCTTCTTCTAGCTTAGACCAGACGATCAAACTCTGGAACTTAGCCAGTCCTCACCCTCAAGAACTGAGAACCTTAGAAGGACATCAGGGAGAAGTCTGGAATCTGCGCTTTAGTCCCCAGGGTCAGATCTTAGCCTCGGCTAGCGACGATCGCACCGTGAAAATTTGGACAGTAGAAGGTACAGAGATAACGACCTTAGTCGGGCATAACAGTCGAGTCAGGGCCCTAGATTTTAGTCCCGATGGTCAGATTCTGGCTTCTGGAAGTGCAGATACAAGGGTGAAATTATGGCGACTGTCCCATCCTTTACAAACAATTTTTATGGAAAGCGATCGCCAAAACCAGACTCTGATTAGTCAGGATAGCCAACAATTACCGTTACTGGATTTGACTGAAACCCTCGATCATTGGCAGTATTAAAAACTTTGGAGGGACATCAAGCGAGTGTGTTTGATGTGGCGTTTAGCCCTGATGGTGAATTTCTTGTGTCCGTGAGTCAAGATCAAACCATTCGCTTGTGGAATTTAGAGACGTTTGAAGCGCAAGTTTTCCAAGCCAATCGCGGTTTAAATAGTGTAGATTTAAGTCCGGATAGTCGCTTGATAGCAGTGGGGACGTTGGATCATACGGTTGAACTTTGGGATCTCGAAGGCCGGCAATCGCATATTCTCAGCGGCCATGAAGGGGCTATCACTGCCTTACAATTTAGCCCAGATGGTCAGTTATTGATGTCTAGAAGCAGCGATCGCAAGGTTATTGTTTGGAATATGGATGATATCCTCACCGCTAATCCCCTGGATTTAGGCTGTGATTGGGTTCGGGATTATTTGGTCAATAGTCTGAATGTGGAAGAGGGCGATCGAGGGGTTTGTGGATAGGGAATGGATTAACCTTTACCGCGCGAAGCGTTGTATTGAATCGCCCAATTGTGCATCGCAGTCAAGACTGGCTCTAAGCTGCGTCCAGTGGGAGTGAGGGAATACTCCACTTTAGGGGGCACTTGAGAGTAAACAACGCGATCGATGAGTCCATCCTGTTCCATTTCTCGCAGTTGTTGAGTCAGCATTTTCTGCGTTACTCCAGAAATTGCCCGTTGCAGTTCCCCAAAGCGTTTCACCCCAGAGAAAAGTTCGCGCAAAATCAGAACTTTCCACCGTCCCCCAATCACTTTGATCGTGGTTTCTACGGCGCAGGTTAGGCGAGTTGAGGACTCAATTGGACTGTGCATCGTTACTTTTTGGGTACTATGGCACTTTGAAGTACCGTCTTTACAGGCTCAGTTGAGCTGAACTAAACTAATGATTAAGAGTTGAGTTGGGTCTTTCTGTTATGGTTAACACACCCTTAAAAACACCACAAATTGTGCTTCGTAAATCCTCAGAACGAGGACAGGCAAACCATGGATGGTTAAAGTCGAATCATACCTTTTCATTTGCCGGTTATTACGATCCAAAATATCAAGGCTTTCGCCATCTTTTAGTGATTAATGAGGACCGAATTCAAGGCGGTTCTAGATTTGGAACCCATCCGCACCGAGATATGGAAATCATTTCTTATGTAATTAACGGTGCGTTAGAACATAAAGATAGCATGGGCAATGGGTCGGTGATTAATCCCGGAGATGTCCAGATTATGAGCGCTGGAACCGGAGTAACCCATAGCGAGTATAACCATAATCAAGAGGATACGACCCATTTTTTACAAATCTGGATTGTACCCAATCAAAAAGGTCTGAAGCCAGGCTATCAACAAGAATATTTTAGTCCAGAATCCAAACAAAATCAACTGCGATTGTTAGTTTCTCCCGATGGTGAGGGGGGTTCGGTAGTGATTCATCAAGATGCAAAATTATTTGCGTCGATTTTAGATCCACAGGTGCAGGTGTCCTATGATTTTGCACCAGAGCGTTATGGATGGATACAAATGGTTCGCGGGAAACTATCCGTCAATGGTATGGTACTAGAAACTGGAGATGGAGCCGCGATCTCCAACACCCAAACCTTAAATCTACAAGCCGAAGAATCCTCAGAATTTCTGCTCTTTGATTTAGCTTAGTTGCTCTCAATCTCTTGCTCTCTCCGAACGAACTTACCTATTTGCGCCAATTTCAACAACACTTCCAATCCTCGGTGCTAGTCACTCTTTTCCTTTGTCTGACCATTCTGATTGCCACCTTTACCTATACCACCATTAACTGGGAAATTCCCATCGTTGATGCCCTCTATTTTTCCGTGGGTATGATTACCGGTGCAGGAGGACAAGAAGAAGTTGCTGAAAAAGCTCCTGCTGCCATTAAACTATTTACCGCCTTTATGATGCTCATTGGTGCAGGCATTGTTGGTATTGGCTACGCATTGCTCAATGATTGGGTGTTAGGGACTCGTTTCCGCCAACTCCTAGAAACTGCCCCCATTCCTCAACGCCATCACTATATTGTTTGTGGTTTAGGCGGTATCGGTATGGAAACCGTCCGTCAACTCCATGCCAAAGGCTATGATGTGGTGATTATTGAATCCGATCCTAAGTGTCGGTTTTTGAATACCGCCTATTCTCTCAAAGTCCCCGTCATTGTCAGTGATGCCTGTTTAGCAACCACCCTAGAGAGTGCCAATATCCAACAAGCAGAGAGCCTATTTGCCGTGACCAGCAATGATACGATTAACCTGGAAATCGCCCTCAGCAGCAAGGGATTAGTCCCGAAATTACGGGTTATTGTCCGCAACCAAGACCCTCATTTTGCCAAGTTATTCCAACAAGTCTTTGATCTTGACTCGGTTCTCAGTCCTATTGATTTAGCGGCTCCTTCCTTTGCCGCTGCTGCCCTAGGAGGTAGAATCTTGGGCAATGGTATGACGGGTGGAAGTTTATGGGTAGCTCTAGCCGCTTTGATTACCCCCAGTCATCCCTTTTGTGGTCAACGGGTTGAAGATGCAGCCATGCAAGCGGATTTTGTGCCCCTATATTTAGAGACGACCTATCATCAGGTGATGCATAGCTGGGAGTTACTAGAGGCGACGTTAACCCCTGGAGATGTTTTGTATTTGACGATGCCAGCCAGCCAACTCGATCAGTTATGGCGGGTGAAACTCTCTTCTGGAGCAGTTTGGGGAAATCAAGAGAATAGGGAATAGGGAATACCAGAAAACCGGATTTTATTCTATATGAATATGAATCCTCATGAATCCTCACTATTTTTTCGCCCCTACTTTTGCCTAGGGATCTCAAGCGCTATAAGCTAGAACTAGAATACTTGAGGAATAGCTATGCTCCTCTCCAAAGGCTTTGAAATTGAAATGTACACCGGCACTCCCCAAGGTGAGATTGTCGGTCTTTCCGATCGCATTGTGGCCGATCTGAATGGTTTTGTCCGCGAACCCGATAGCCGTAATGTGGAGTATACCACCGCTCCTTTATGTCGTTACGAGAGTTTGTTGTGCGAACTGCTTCAGCCTCGACAACGGTTGCGCCAATATCTCAAGGAGCTAGGCGATTATACCTTAATTCCTGGCAGCACTTTATCGTTAGGTGGAGGCGATCGCTTTTATCGCTCTGACCCCAAGAATCCTTACCATGGATATATCGAAAAAACTTATGGCACGAAGGTGGTTACTGCCAGTATTCATATTAATATCGGCATTGCCGATCCAGGAGTGTTAATGCAGGCTTGTCGTTTGGTGCGCCTGGAAGCCCCCTTATATCTAGCATTAAGTGCGTCTTCTCCCTTTTTTAATGGTCAGGTAACGGGTTCCCATTCGACTCGCTGGCAAGTGTTTCCCCAAACGCCTGAGTTTGTGCCCTTGTTTGAAAGTCATCGCCATTATATTGATTGGACTCAGGAACAGTTGGCCCAAGGAACTATGCAAAATGTGCGTCATTTGTGGACATCTGTGCGTCCCAATGGCGATCGCCGTCCCTATAACCTGAATCGTTTAGAATTGAGAATTTGCGATCTGGTCACTGATGCGATCTCCCTTTTGGCGATCACAGCGCTGTTAGAGGCTCGTTTATGGCAATTGATGAGCGATCGAGGGTTAGACCCCCTACATATATATAGGGGAGATCCTCAAAAATTGCTGCATTTAACGGCTGAAAATGAACAAGCAGCAGCTCAGTCGAGTTTGGATGCTCGATTAACCCATTGGCAAGATGGACGCTCTATTTTGGCAAGGGAGTGGATAGAAGAACTCTACGATCGGGTTTTGCCTATAGCCAAAGAAAAAGGCTTTAGTTGTTTCCTCTCCCCCGTGAAAAAGATTTTGCGCCAGGGAAATGAAAGTTTACGATGGTTAAAGGATTATCAAGTCCATGGTAATCTAGAAAAGGTCATGCAAAAGGCGATCGCTGCCACCGAACAAGAAGAACGAGAGATGGCCGAGCAGCTCTGTCATCCCTTAGTCGCTTAGTCTTCGCTCAGCAAATAATCATCTCAGTTGAAGCAATCCGAGGGCTAGATTTGATTAAAATTTCTGATATTATTAAAGTTTATGGTTAGGGTGGTTCTGGTTCATCCCCAAATTCCTCCAAATACCGGAAATATTGCTCGAACCTGTGCAGCAAGCTCTACTCCCCTACATTTGGTGGGGCCCCTAGGCTTTGAAATTAGCGATCGCTATCTGAAACGGGCCGGGCTGGATTACTGGCCATTTGTCGATCTGACTTATCATCTAGATTGGGAAACCTTTACCACCCATCAACAAAACCAAGGAGGGCGATGCATCGGCTTTAGTACCTCGGGCACAACCAACTATATCGATTTTGCCTTCGGTCACAATGATTGGCTCCTATTTGGTAGTGAAACCCAAGGCCTGCCCTCGGAAGCCCTCGATTCCTGTGATTGTGTGGTCAAAATCCCCATGGTTCAACCCGGAGTCCGTAGCCTGAATCTCTCAGTCAGTACAGCCTTGGGTCTCTTTGAAGCCTGTCGGCAACTCGGAAAACTCGATCAACTTTAAAACCCTAATCGATAGTCTTTATCGCGATCAAAAATAAGAAATTTCTATCAGAAGTGGATTGATCCCCATCAAACCTCCTGAAAACCCCAGATAATCTAGGTAGTAGAAGAAGATGACAATTTGAAGAGTCAGAGCTAAAATCATTGAAACAAAAATTAACGCTTGTCAGAATTGGAAAAGCAAGGTAGTCTTGCCTAAGCCTATTAACAGTCTGTGATCTTGATCTATGAACTTCAGTGTTTCCAATCACGAAAGTTAGGTTATATTAACTCAGACACTGTTAAGCGCTCGTCTATTAGGAGGTCGTTCTTTGAAACGAGCAAATTCCCAGAAAGATAATCAATCGGTTCTGCTTCCCACCGCTGTATTCCATGTAGAATTAGGTCACTCGAAGCAGGTTTCCCCCGATAGCAACCGTAGGGTGTGTACATCAGCAGCCATGATTGGCTTGGCTGCGATTTCCATGGGTTTACCAAACCTATTATTCCCAGAAGGTCAGCAAGCGGCTAGAGCAGCAGAACCAGCAACGCTTGACCCCACTCAAACTACCAACCGAGCCTCCCAATCAAATTTAACCGGTCGGGGAGTATCAACTACAGTAGTTTCTCCAGGGTTCAATGCAGCAACTGCTTCTCTGGGAAATTCGCCTGTGATGCCAGAAAGTGAAGGGTTTTCCAGGGCGGAAATCTTAAGCCCAGAATCCCCATTCTTGACATCACAGCCTCCGCTAATTAAAACAGCCTTAGAGGAAAAGAGCCTCTCAACCTCTGAACTCTCAACCCAAGAAATAAAGCCAGAAGTTCCAGTTATTCTGACTCCAGAGTTCATAGATGCATCTGATGCATTGAATGAAAACCAACCGGTGGCTCAACAGCAGAAAGAACAAGAGCAAGCAGCCTTAGATGAGGCCGTTAGCTATGTAGCGGTATTAGAATCAGTCAACCCAGAGTCATCCCGAACCTTAACCGTTCTGCCCTCTGGAAAAACTGCCCCCAAGTTCCCAAGTCTGCCTGCACCTGTAGAGGAATCACCTGTGACATCAGAATCGGTGATTGTGACCCTACCAAAAGAAACCAAAGCAGAAGAAGTTACAGCAGTTAAACCTTCTTGGCAGCAGATGCAAAGTGAAACAGAGGGAGTAGGACCCGTTAATTCCACTTGGACAGTTAAGCCAATCACTGAGTCTCAAGTGGATGCGACACCCAAGAAAATCACCCTAGAGGTTTATCAAGTTCAGTCGGGAGATACGGTCAACACTATTGCCAAAACCCATGGTGTGGACTCATCAGCGCTCATTGAAGCCAATCAACTGAGTAATCCAGATCAACTGGAAGTGGATCAGTCCTTGGCAGTAACTCGATTTGAAAATTCCACATCAGGGATATCCTCTGCTGCGGTAGCGCCGTCTTTACCCTGGAAAGTAGAGGAAAACTTACAACCTGTGCCAGAGTTTGATGGCACCCCGAAACTATTTACCCCATCTCCAGAGATTGCCTCAACAGAGACTCTAGCCAACCCAACTCTGAAAGCTGAAACTGAAACAGGAGTTGCTCCAGAATTACAAGAAACTACTCCTCTAGTCGAACCTACTCATACAGAAGTTGAAGAGTTATCGGGGCAACCGAAAGAGCAACTTAAGGAAATGAGTGGGAGTGAGCCGGAATTACCGAGCTTGACGATCGCGCCTTCCTTGAATTCTACTTCTGTAGCGTCTCGGTTCTCTCCGAGAGACTCGGTGTTTCCTCAACCCGTACTGCATCAAGTTAGAAGAGGGGAAACCTTAGATTCGATCGCCCGTCGCTATGGCGTAACGCGATCTGAGTTAATCCGAGTGAATCACATTACCAATCCCAATTTGATTCAAGTCAATCAGAACTTAAAGATTCCTAAGAGCCAAAGCCTAGACTCGATAACGGCAACTCCCGCAATTCCAGGGATCAATACCACCGAGATTAGTTCTGCTGCTATTGATTCTCAGCAGCCGGTTCCCTTAGTCAGTTTCAATAATGACTCGTCATCCCAGAAGCAGTCTACCCCTAATCCTACTGAAGAGAGTGCTTATAGTACCTATGTGGAAGGGTTAACGACAGAACTGAATCAGCTTCGCCAACAGTATCAAAATCAGCCGGCAAGCGTGACTTTACCCCTGACTCAACCCTTAACCCCAGTACAACAGCCAGTGACTTCCGTAGCTCGACCTGTAGAGCGGGTAAATTCTGAGTTTTCTACTTCTAGCTCTACAGGCAACTTGGAAGAAGACTTGCGGCGTTTACAGGAAAAATACCGCTCTTCAAGTCCTTCTACTCCACAGACTCCTGCTTCTGGAGCAGGGCAAAATGTAGCGGTTGCTCCTCTCGGACCAGATGCTTACGACCCCAGTAAGTTGCCTATTGGAGAAATGGTGTCGCCGGAAGTGCCGCCATTGGCTCCGAGTGAACGCTATCTTCCTGGCGATCGCATGAATGGCTATATCTGGCCAGCACAAGGAGTTTTCACCTCTGGATATGGTTGGCGCTGGGGCAGAATGCACCGGGGTATTGATATTGCTGGGCCCATTGGTACACCAATTTTCGCGGCTGCTCCAGGGGTCGTGGATTATTCGGATTGGAATTCGGGGGGTTATGGCTATTTGGTGGATATTCGTCATCCTGATGGAAGTCTGACTCGCTACGCCCACAATAACCGCCTGTTAGTCCGCAAGGGGCAAAAAGTTCGCCAAGGTCAGCAAATTGCTGAAATGGGGAGTACCGGTTACAGTACCGGCCCTCACCTGCATTTTGAAATTCATCCGGCTGGACAGGGCGCAGTTAACCCTATGGCTTATTTACCTAACCGCTAAATTTGGATGGTTAATAAGGGAGATCGGAAAAATGTTTTCCGATCTCCCTTGCTTTTTGGATTGAAATTAGGTTACAATGGCGAAGCTGTGGTTTTGGCTCGGTAGCTCAGTTGGTTAGAGCAGGGGACTCATAAGCCCAAGGTCGGCAGTTCAAATCTGCCCCGAGCCATATAAATATTTATAGAGTTTCCAAAACCGTCTGTATCGCCTAGATCTAGGCGATTTTTATTTCCTTGACCACTGAAGATTAGGGAAAGTTGGAAAAAAGAAGTCATAACGACTATGAGTATGATATGATTCGTAACAATATGTAACGGAGAAAGCAGACATGACTCAATCTGAAGGATGTATCCGCGTTGGACAGGCGGCTCCTGACTTTACGGCAACCGCAGTGGTCGATCAAGAGTTTAAGACGATTAAACTATCAGACTACCAAGGTAAGTATGTGGTGATCTTCTTTTATCCCCTAGACTTCACCTTTGTGTGTCCGACTGAAATTACTGCCTTTAGCGATCGCTTTGAAGAATTCAAGAAGTTAGGAACCGAAGTCCTAGGCGTTTCTGTAGATAGTGAATTTTCTCACTTAGCTTGGATTCAAACCGACCGTAAATCTGGTGGTGTTGGCGATCTGAACTATCCTCTAGTCTCCGATATCAAAAAAGAAATCAGTGCTGCTTACAACGTCCTCGATCCCGATGCTGGGGTTGCTCTGAGGGGTCTATTCATCATTGATAAAGAAGGCATCATTCAACATGCCACCATCAACAACTTAGCCTTTGGTCGCAACGTTGATGAAACTCTGCGCGTACTGCAAGCCATTCAATATGTTCAAACTCACCCCGACGAAGTTTGTCCTGCGGGTTGGCAACCGGGTGAAAAAACCATGAATCCCGATCCTGTAAAATCCAAAGTTTACTTCGCAGCCGTATAAAAGATACAGCTCAGAAATCTATTAACCAGGTACACTAAACGTACCTGGTTTTTTCATAGGGAATTGAACAATTGAGTATGAGAACGGATTCTTCTCGTCCAGGAACCGTTATATTAGTGACGGGACCAGCGCGATCGGGAAAAAGTGAGTGGGCAGAAAGGTTAGCCCAAAAGACGGAAAAGGCAGTGGTTTACGTTGCTACAGCGCAACTCGATCCAAGCGATGTAGAATGGCAACAGCGTATTGAACGACATCAACAGCGTAGACCTCCACAATGGCAAATGAGGGAGGTTCCGAAAGAGTTGAGCCAATGTCTGGATGGGGGACAGGAAGGGGAGTGTTTATTAATTGATTCTTTAGGAACTTGGTTAGCGAACTGTCTAGAGTACGATCAAGAAGTATGGGAGTTGATAGAGCAAGAGTTGTTATTGGCGGTAGAACGAACACAAGCAGATCTGATTTTGGTAGCGGAAGAAACGGGATGGGGGGTGGTTCCAGCCTATCTTTTGGGACGAACCTTTCGCGATCGCCTGGGGAACTTGGTTCGTCATTTAGGAGCGATCGCTAACCCAGTGTACTTAGTGACGGGAGGCTATATCCTCAATTTAACTGAGTTAGGTACTCCTTTAAATTCAATCACCAATCTTTAGAGTTTTATAAGCTTTGATCGCTCAATTTCTTGTGTTTGATGGAGATAAGATACAGGGGATTGAGGTTAAGATAGGAATAGGAGAAGATCGGGAATAGGAACTAGCGCACTCAAGCAATTCCCCTTTCTGCTGTCCTTACCACCAAGATCTTTAGACAGAGCCGAGCGCCAATTTCTCCAGACCCCTCGATCGTGAACTGACTAGCACTAGGCATGATCAGCCAATCTCTCAACGTATGATCTCTGTTTTCAAAACTCATAAGCTGTATTTAGGTTAGATTATTTATGGCATCCGCAGACCAAGTTAGACAATATTTAGCCCACTGGCTCCAGTTAGGGCGTAAAATTTATATTCATAATGGCGATCGCACTCTTTCTCCCCATCCCGTCATTGAAGGAAATCGCTATAGTAAAGCCTTTGAAGACTGTTGGCAAACCCTACTTTCCGATCAATCGGGTGACTGTTATTTAGAAGATACAGATCAGACTATTGCCGAATTACTCACGCCCAAATGGGACATAATTCTGTGCTGTCGGTGTGTGATGCCCGTTCCTATGACTATTGGTAGCATGGAGACTAAAAATTGTCCTTGTATTCGTTTATCAAGTTGGCCCAATTTAGACTTACCCTTACCGCGATCGCCTGTGAATAATCAAGCTGCCTTGAATACCATTAGACAAAAGCTGCTCCAAGCGAATGAAAAACAAATTCCTGCGGATCGGGCAGTTTTAGAACCCGGTGAAACCCTTCCCCCAGTCGGTGATGTTGACAGTGAATTACTCAATCAGTTGCCGAAATGTCAATGTTCTCATCAGGTGGCTTAATATAGCGCTACACGCTAGGGAATAGGTAGACTTTAAGAATGAAAGTTTCAAAGACGAGCAATGGTGATGGGGAAAATTTTTATTTGGACAATCTGGTTGGTTTATGTGGTTTATCTTTTGTTTTCTGACCTGCCCCCTGGCCCCTCTTTGCTGCATATTAATTCAGAATTACTGCAAGAAGTCTGGGATTTAAGCTTAAACTTTTGGTTTATTACTCCCCTGGTTTTACCTGAACAAGCGCCGGTTTTACATCCTACCTTAGAAGGGTTATTTAATATTGTTGTGGCTTGGGCTTTATTATTATGGGGCTTCCTGGTGGATGGTCGAGGTCAACGGTGGCCGATGTTTCCGTTTTTAGTGGGTATTGCCTTTTTGACGAATGTGTTTTATTTGCCTTGGTTAGGGATTAGACGCAGGAATCCAGAATTAGGCGATCGCCCCCTATCGCGATTAGAACAAGTTACAGAAAGTCGTGGTTGGGGTATTTTCTTAAGTGTAATTGTCCTGATTTCTATAAGTTGGGCGATGTTTGCAAGACCCGAATTTGGTGATATTGGGCAACGATCGCAAGAATTGATGCAGATTATTAGTCGCGATCGCCTGGCGTATTCCTTTGCGATCGATTTGCTCTTCTTTTCCCTGTTTCAATCTTGGCTAGTGAATGATGATATGGCTCGTCGCCAATGGCACAATTCTACTCTGCTGTGGATTACCCGCCTAATTCCCTTTTTTGGTCTGGTCGTCTATTTCCTCCTGCGTCCTTCTCTGGTGATCGATGAGAAACTGGTCTCCCTGGAGGAAGAACAGGCATAATATTACCCAATAATCATCAGAGGTATCTGTAGGGGCGAAAAATTTTTCGCCTCTACAACAATGTCTCATTGTTAATCGAATTCACTATAATTTGGCTTTACGCAAGATTTTATAATTACTTTTAGACCCAAGAGATCCCAAATTTAGCCCGGAAATTCCTTGAGAAATATATGGACGTAGAGGTCTATAAAGTTCTCCTGTTGCGTGAAGAATGGTTGCGATTTCCAGCCATTCCAGACATTGAACTACAGATGAAACAGGTTGCCGAAAAACAAAGGATCAGATTGTCTGACTTGTACTAAGAAACACTCGCCAGGGAACGGGAAAAAGAGCGAACAACTTCTAGAATATTTGCCAACCTGATTAGACACTCGGTTTCTGGCCAACTTTGTTGTTCATCTGCCAACTTCTGGTACAAAACGGGTTTCTTTCGCTCCTCTCTGGAATGGCTGCTGACGAAAGTGTTGCTACCCTAGACCACTTCAGGCAGCCTTTCCTACCTCTGGGTAAAACAGGTGAGGACGTGCGTAGATTTGGTTATTTGTTAGTCAGATAAATAAAGCCTAGTCTTAAAAATACGGTTTTTTGGGGAGATTGCCTCTTTCCCTTCCGATTCTTAACTCTTCCTTCACGTTAAGAACAGCATTCTTCACACAGTCTTCATTTTAGACGCAATCTAAATTCAGCAGCTTTGCCGATGGCATGGCTGAGGAACTGGCATATGCTGAATATAGGGTAAAAACAAAGCCTACTAAACGCCGTGAAGTTTGCGTGCATCTGTTGAAGCAAAAATAATCATTCATCTTGATTAATGTTAAAGACGGCGCTTAAGTGGGCAACACCAGATAACACAGAACAGAAGGAGCAAACCTCATGAAACTTAATTCTATTCAAACTCTTATCGGTACTGCTGCAACTACCGCTTGTCTGCTGAGTATGACTGGAGTTGCCCAAGCGGGAACCTTCTACAACGGTTGGAACTACGCTCGTGACTACTCCAATGATGGCACCGGAGGATATTCATGGGTTGATGGGCGCAAAGTATCTGGCTATGAAATGCATGGCATGGCAGTTCACCAAGAGGGAGACACTATCACCGTTGGAATTAACGCCAACCTAGCGTTAGATGGAAGATATCATGGTGGCGCGAAAGACAAAAACATCGGTTGGGGCGACTTTCTCTTCAGCGTCGGTGGGGAGCAGTATGGTATTCACTTCGCCGAAACCAACGATTCTTTTGGACGGGGACTCAAGAATGCCACTCAGGATGCTGCGAAGGGAACCAATCCTCTAGGTCTGTATAAAGACATTACCACCAAAAATGTCAGTGCTAGAAACTCTGGTTGGAAAACCATCCAAAAACATTACAATCAGACCAAAAATCGCAGTCAGAATATTCAAGATCGCAATGCGGGTATCAAGTCTTTCGGCGATCTAGAAGCCTCTGAAACTTCTTTCTATACGGCTAACCGTGGCGCTCCCACCTCCATCAAGTCTGGAACTAAAGTCGAAAACGATAATTTCCAACTGTTGAATCAGAGTCAACTGAGCGGTTTAGGCTTAGACTTTGGGGGTGCTTTTGGAGTTGGTAACAATAAGCTGGGAGCTACAACCTTTGGCTTTAGCTTCACCAGAACCCCAGAAATGCTCGGTGAGTTTGTGGCTCATCTGTTTGCTGAATGCACCAATGATGGGATGGCTATAGAAGGTATTTTTGAAGAAGTCGCTACTGTTCCGGTTCCCGAACCCACTGCACTCACTGGTTTAGCTCTCGTCGGTTTAATGTTTGCTGGTGCAAAGCTGCGTAAACAAAGCTAAATAAGCGTTTTGGGTAATCATGCGACATAGCGCTTTGGGGTAGAGAATGGGGAATGGGGAATAGGATTGTGGTACATGGCTTTACGGATTCGATAAGGGGCATCGAACTCCTTTCTTCTCTCGTCTCTCATCCCGACTCTCTACTCGCTAGAGTAGAGGGCGGGGCTTCTCGCCGTTTCGCTAAAGAGGGATCTTTCAAAAGCCTAGGGTTTTGAGAGCGATCGCCTGTGCGTCTGGCATTTGTCCGTAACTGAACACATAAGGTACATTATCGGGCAGTTGGGGACGCAGAACTTCCAGGATATAGGGACTACCATAAATAACCAAGGCTTGCAGATGATGGGTTTTAAGCAAGGCTTCAAACCAGGCGATCGCCGTTTCATTCAGCGTGGAACTCCCACGAAAGGGATGACCACGTACAAACAATTGTAACAAGGTTGGCTCTTGACCTTGGGAGGATAAACTGGGAGTATGACGGTCTACAAGTTGCAACCGATATCCCTTAGCTGCTGGAATCAGAATGGCAGGCGCGGGTTTTGCCAATACGGAACAATCTAAGGCATCATCGACAACAATTAAATTACATCCTCCTTGGGAATTGGGGGGCAGATTTCCACCAGTTTCCTGGGCATCTCGAAGGAGACACTGCACTAATTGGCGGTTTTTTGGGTTGCCCAGAGTTTGGGGAAATTGCGGAGAATCTGGTCTCGGTTTAACCTTTTGTTTCGCTTGAAAAATGCGTTCTACGGAGGATTGGATATGCTCAGGGGCAATTTTTCCGGCTCTGACAGCGGCACAGACGGCGGCGATCGCTCCTGGGGGATCGTGGGGCATGAGCAGAATATCAGCACCGGCTTGCACGGCTAAAACGGCTGCCTCGTTATTGCCATAATGCTTGGTAATGGCTCCCATCACCAGAGCATCGGTGACAATTAAACCGGTAAAGCCTAATTCTTGGCGCAGTTTCTGGGTGAGAATTGTGGGAGATAATGTGGCAGGATATTGCTCATCCCAAGCCCGAATCTGCAAATGGGCGCTCATGATACTATCGACTCCAGCGGCGATCGCCCCCTGAAACGGGGGTAGCTCAATCTCGACTAACCGCCCTTCCGAATGGGGAAGCACCGGCAGTTCTAAATGGGAGTCTACCGCCGTATCTCCATGGCCGGGAAAATGTTTAGCTGTGGTTAAAATCGGATAGGGTTGAACTCCTTCAATATAGGCGGCAGCTAATTGACTCACCCGTTGCGGTGTTTCCCCAAACGCTCGCACATTAATCACCGGATTTTGGGGATTATTATTCACATCCACCACAGGCGCATAGAGCCAATTTAAGCCGATCGCGATCGCCTCTTTTGCCGTCATTTCCCCCATCTGTTGGGCATAGTGGCGAGCTGCTTGGGGGGATTTTTCGGCGATCGCCCCCAGTGCCATGGGAGGCGGAAAATGGGTAGCGCCACTAAAGCGTTGTCCCACTCCTTCCTCCACATCTGCACCCACCAATAGGGGAAACGTTGCCCAACTCTGCAAACGGTTAATGCGATCGTGCAGTTCCGCCGCACTTCCACCGACTAAAATTACACCACCCACGCCCCACTGAGCAATCCAGGCTTTTAGGGTGTCATTGGGCGGTTCCCAATCGGGGTAGCGGATTTGATGATCGAACAAATAGCCACTTGCCCGAATGACTACCATTTGGGCAACCTGTTGTTCTAAGGAAAGAGAAGCTGGATCGGGCAGATGAAAAGAATAAGTTGAATGTACCATTGCTCTACACCTGCCTGACCGCTTTACTCATTGTCTTCAGCGGAGACAATCCTTTCTGAGTCCTCATCTTCGAGGGGATGATGCTCGTGGGAAATCTGGTTAATCAGATGCAAAAGGCGATCGCCTCTTTCCAAAGAGGTATCTTCTAAAAATACCACCTCTGGAGTGCGCCGTAACTGCATCCGATGGCCGAGTTCATACCGAACATAGGGCGTTGCAGACTCCAATCCTTCCATGGTTTCGGCTTTTGCTTCTTCCGTACCGTAAATACTGACGAAAATTTTAGCATGTTGCAGATCTCCAGAGACATCCACATCGGTAACGCTGACCATACCCGCCCCTACTCGGTCATCTTTAATGCCATGAAGTAACATTTGGCCGACTTCGCGTTTAATTTGGGAGGACACGCGAGAGACACGACGACTGTTAGCCATAAGACTTCCTCCACATTTTGGGGTGATTAGCGGTTATTTTTTTCTCGGGTCTAAAGTCCGAATCTTGTTTGATGCGATCTTCACACCGAAGCTAATCCTAGCATAGCCCGTAATGTCAGAGTTAGGAAGACTAAGCTGGAAACTAGAAGTCCCAAAGTGGCGATCGCCGTTAGGGGAGTGCGAAAGAGTGGCTGGACAGATTTGAATAAAAAGAAGAAAATGCCTAGCGTGAAGGTAATTAAGTACCGAGGATAGCGCGATACGTTCTGAAAGAAGTCTCCCATGGGATCGAGTTTAGAGTGCCAAAAGTGAACAGGTCTCTAGCTATTCTACCGCCTTTGAGTAGATACAATCCGATTGCCTATTGCCCATTCCCTATTCCCTCACTCTTTTTCGCTTGCTGCCAGAGTTCCTCTAGTTCGTCTAGGGTATATTCGGATAGGGGGCGATCGCTGATCGCATCAACGATGGTTAAGCGTTTCAAAAACTTGCCATAGGTTCCGTGTAACGCTTCCGATGGATCTAACTCTAACCAACGAGCGAGAGTAATCAGGGTAAATAGCACATCTCCGAGTTCTCCTTGTTGAGCGGCTTTATCCTCATGGGCGACAGCCTGTTTCAATTCAGCTAGTTCTTCCTCAAATTTACCCCAAACCCCTTCAATATCATCCCATTCAAAACCAGCAGAAGCTGCTTTTTTGGAGATTTTCATGCCTGCGGTTAGGGGCGGTAAAGTTGATGCATATCGCTCAAGTTTTGTCAATAAGCTAGGGGCTTTTCCTTTTTCAGCCGCTTTGATCTCTTCCCAATTTTGTCTAACGTCTTCGACACTTTCTACTTCAATATCAGCAAAGACATGGGGATGGCGACGGATCAGTTTGTCACTAATGCCATCAGCGACTTCTTTGAAGGTAAAGTCTCCGTTTTCTTGGGCAATTTGGGCTTGCAAAACCACTTGCATGAGTAAATCCCCCAATTCTTCGGCGATCGCCTTTTGATCTCCTCCCCGAATGGCATCTACGGTTTCATAGGCTTCTTCAATCACATGGGGAATCAGGGATTGGGGCGTTTGTGCTAAGTCCCAAGGACACCCTCCAGAGGGCGATCGCAACTGGGCAATGACTTCAATCAGCCGTTGCATGGCTTCTAAGCTGGAGGCGGTCGATGATTCGGAATTACTCATGTTTGGGTAATCGGTAATCGGTAATCGGTAATCGGTAATGGGAATTAGGGCGGGTTTACCAAAGTAACTGATGAGTTACCTAAATCTAGGAGAACCCGCCCCTACTACCATAAACTATTTCCGTTTTCTCTTAGTCGGTTTACGAGCGGTGGAGCGACGACGGGGGGCACTTTTACGGGTGGGGCGTTTTTTCCATAGGCCAGACCAGCCATATTTTTGATAGCGTTTGTAAGTGGAACCGATACGATCGCCTAAAATATGGCTAATCGATCCTAGCTCTAATCCCACAAATAGGGCTAATCCAGACCAGCGATGTTCTTTTAAAGTCCTCCAGATCCATTCACCTAAATCCGTCCAACCCCAAGCGATAGCAGAGAATTGAACGGCGATCGCCCCAATGAGAAATCCGAACACAGCGATCCAAAAGAGCAAATAGATTACCCGCACCACCGTTCCAATCAGCACACCATGGGAGATAAACGAGCGATGATGTAAGCTCTTTTGATACGGTATCCACAGCCAGCGAAACCATCCCCAACGCCGAAAGGGGCGCGATCGCAAATCCAGATCCGGACTGAGGATCAATCCTCCAAACAGAAATCCCCCCGCTACCCATAGAGTTAACTCACTACTGCGGGTGATCGCTAAAGTTGCTCCAGTCACTAGGGGGAGACTCCATAGGGTAATGCGATCGTGGGTAGCACCAGAAGGCATAAAAATTAATTCACAAAAAGCTTGCGTTATCTAATCCAGTTTGCTACAATAGGTTCTTGTGAGTCAAATGGGGGCGGTTAGCTCAGTTGGTAGAGCGCCTGCCTTACAAGCAGGATGTCACTGGTTCGAGCCCGGTACCGCCCATTCACCTTTAGCCTTTTATAATACTGAATCCAGCCACTGCGCATCGTGCTTTTAAGGCAGGGAACTCGCACATAATCTCGCACCAAACCAATTTAGCACCAGAAAAAGACAGGGGACAGAAAGAAGTCGCCATACTAGAGATAATCTTTTTGTTGTTCAATGGTTTCTTGGTTGGCGCTTAAATGACTCAGGGTGTTGTCTCCAATGACAAGACACAAGAACACCCCCAAGATTTCTCTCAGGAGTGAACAGTTCTAACTGTACCAAAGCATCTGGTTAACAAGATTTCAAATCGGTTCTATAACTATATCTTCCTAATCTTCATGATCTTCAAAGGGATCGTCTAGGGCTTCCGAGGGCGGCCCAAACGAGGTATATAACGAAACACCAGTTAAGGCCAAGACGATCGCTACAATGCCGATATTAAGAACCGTTGCAGTTTCCATAGGTTTTTGAACTAAGATATACTATCCTTAAATATAGTATTACAAAAATTTACATTTGGGGGCGATCGGGTTGAGCCAGATTCCTTAAGGATTCGCAGTTCTGCCAGACCCACACCAGTGTAAAATCAGAAAATTGAAACGGAATATAGGAGACCCATGGCACAACGTACCCGTTTAGGAGACATCCTCAGACCCCTGAACTCGGAATATGGTAAGGTAGCCCCCGGCTGGGGAACAACCCCCCTAATGGGAGTGTTTATGCTACTGTTCTTAGTCTTTCTGCTGATTATTCTCCAAATCTACAACTCATCCCTTCTTCTGGAAGGATTAGACGTAGACTGGACAACTCTCGGTCGGTAGAATACGGCAATCATAATACAGTAACCAACGTTTACTCAGAACGTTTAGTGATTCCTGAAAACTCGGTTTAGTTGATAAACCGGGTTTTTTTACAGCGCTTTGCGCGGCAGAAAGGTAACGGGAAAACCGTTTTTCACGCGAGTTAATTTAGGAGAACAGAAGAGCATGAATATTTTTGGCATTGGTTTACCGGAAATGGCTGTGATCATGGTTGTCGCTCTGTTGATCTTTGGGCCAAAGAAATTACCAGAAATGGGCAAGGCGATCGCCAAAACCATCCGTAGTTTCCAGCAAGCCTCGAAAGAATTTGAACAGGAATTTAAGCGCGAAGCTGCCCAAATTGAAGCCTCGGTAAAAGAACAACCTAGCATTCAACCGAGTGTTGAAGTGAGCAAAACCCCTGAAAGCGAACCTCCAGAAACGTCAACAGCAAGTAATAATTCTACCTCAACTAGCTAACGAAGAACCATGAATAGCGAGCGATCGCCAAATCCCAAACCGCAACCGGCTCTTGCGATCCCCCAACTGATTGTCGGTTTAGGCAACCCGGGCACTCAATACGATGGCACTCGCCATAACATCGGCTTTGACATCATCGATGAATTAGCCCGGCGCTCGAATGCCTCCGGGAGTGCCAACAAAAAATTTCATGGATGGTTTGCTGAAGCGCCCTTTGCCAACGGGCAGAAATTGCGCCTGCTCAAACCTTCCACCTATATGAACCGCTCCGGGCAATCAATTCGCGCAGTCATAGATTGGTATAAACTGCCGCCCAATTCAGTCCTCATTGTCTATGATGATATGGATCTACCCGTGGGACGGATACGGCTGCGCCTATCCGGTTCCGCTGGAGGTCATAATGGCATGAAAAGTGCGATCGCCCACTTAGGAATCCAAGACTTCCCGCGTCTGCGAGTGGGGATCGGCTCCTCCAAATCTCCAGACACCGGAAGCAAAGACACCGTATCCCATGTTTTAGGCAAATTTTCCCCATCAGAAGCCAAAATCATCAATGATGTACTTCCAGGAGCAGCCGATGCTGTAGAAATCAGCCTCAAACAAGGGATAGAAAAAGCCATGAACTTGTATAACAACCGACTGTTTGCTGCATAGTGAAGAGCGATCGCGATATCAAATTTTTAATGTTGAATTGATATGAGTTCTCAGCGCCTACCCGAAACCACCGTTTACGTCCGCGTATTGCGCCACTCTTGGCAACAAGGCAAACTAGAAGGAGAAGTCTTAGCCGATCGATATCAATGGGAATTTCAATGGCTCTTTCGCCATGGACAACTCCTCGTTAAACCCTCCCTAGGACGCGCTCTCATTCAAGAACCCCTGGGGCGATTTTTAGAACAACGAGATTATCAATTAGAACCGGGCGGTGATTACACCTTCACCGTCCGCGCCCAATTTTAACTGAATCTTACCATCATTAATTTTTAATTTTTAACTAATTTATGTCCTTCACCTTCTTCGATATCATCCTCATTGTCCTTCTACTGATTTCCATACAACCCGCTTGGCAACAACGGCAAATTATCCGCCGGCGGATCCAAACCCTAACCGCCTTTGAACAACAACGGGGCAGTCGAGCGATCTTGCTGATTCACCGTCAAGAATCGATTAATTTACTCGGCGTTCCCCTGTCTCGTTATATCAGTATTGAAGACTCAGAACAAATTCTGCGAGCCATTCGGTTAACGCCTCCTGATGTTCCCATTGACTTAATTTTACACACCCCAGGAGGCTTGGTTTTAGCCACTGAACAAATTGCCCGCGCCCTGATTCGCCATCAAGCCAAAGTTACAGTTTTTATTCCCCACTATGCCATGAGTGGAGGAACGATGTTAGCCTTAGCTTCCGATGAAATTGTTATGGATGAAAATGCAGTTTTAGGACCCGTCGATCCGCAACTGGGGAATTTCCCGGCTGCTAGTATTCTCAAAGTTATAGAAGATAAACCTTTAGGAGAAATTGACGATCGAACGTTGATTATGGCGGATTTATCCCGTAAAGCCATTCAACAAGTCAAACGGTTTGTGCGCGAATTATTAGAAGATGATATTCCCCAGCAAAAGATCGCTCCTGAGAACATCAATCGGATTATTGAGGAATTAACCACGGGTAAAGTCACCCATGATTATCCCATCCCCCCAGACGAAGCGAAAGCCTTGGGGTTACCTGTGGTGACGGGGTTACCAAAAGAGATTTATGGGTTAATGGATTTGTATCCTCAACCAACCAATCGGCGACCCAGTGTTCAGTATATTCCGATGCCCTACGATCGCTCGCCCACCTTGCCCGCCCCTAAAAATACAGAAAAGTAGGATTGGCTTATCAACTCACTTGACGACTAAATTACTCAGAATTTTTGTTATAAAATTATAGAGGTGCTTGAGTTGAACCTGTTGTCTCATGGAATTGTGATATGAGAATTTTAGCTATAGGTGATATTCATGGCTGCTCCACTGCTTTGGATAGCTTATTAAATTGGGTGCATCTCCAAAATTATGATGTAATTGTTACTCTTGGAGATTACGTGAATAAGGGTCCGGATACGAAGGGAGTGTTAGATCGATTGATTGCGCTTCACGAACGGGGTCAGTTAGTGCCGATTCGAGGCAATCATGATTTAATGTTCCTATTGGCGCGATCGCTTCCTGAAGAGAAGGTTGCTCAAGATCGCATTACTCCAGAAACCCTGGCTTCCTATGGCACTCAAGAGAATGGGGAACCCATCAACATCACAGATATTCCCGATCGCCACTACCGCTTTTTAGCCCAAACTTGCTTAAACTATTGGGAAACCGAAGATTGGTTCTTCCTCCACGCAACTGCCGATCCGGATCTTCCCCTCGATCAACAACCTTATGAAAATCTATTCTGGCAAAAGTTTAAATCGCCTCGTCCCCATCAGTCCGGTAAGGTGATGATCTGCGGTCATACGAGCCAAAAAAATGGTCAACCGGTTAATTTAGGTCACGCTATTTGCATCGATACTTGGGCCTGTGGTGAAGGATGGTTAACGGCTCTAGATGTGAATACGGGAGAGGTTTGGCAGACTAACCAACAAGGCGCAAGGCAAAGGAACCATATCCGAGACTTCCAACCGCAAGCAATAGCGATCGCTTAACCAAAACTGAAGTTAAACTAAAAGGAGATCGGATAGTGGTTTTTCGTCTTGTTTTTTTCTGATGAGGATCGATTGTTTATGCTATTTTCCTGGTTACCTTCCATTTCCTGGCCTCGTCTTCAAGGGACTTTAGCGACCCTTTTAGCTTTAGGCGTGACGGTATTCCCCTTACCCAGTCTAGCCCTAGAAGATTTAGACCTTCCAGAAGACATTGGATTACCGAGCCGCCGTCAAGCAGGTGGAACCCGCGGCCCCTGTATTACCGATAAAAGCGGTCAACTCTTACCCATTATTCCTAAATTTAATATCGGTCGTACCCTCAAAGATTCCCCTACTCTATTTGTGTATTTGCCTCAGCATACCACAGATCAAGGGATACTGATTTTGCAAGAATTAGACCAAGAAAAATTAGCTCAATCTGGCTTAACTTTAGCCAATCTCGCTCATCACAATCAAGATCAATTTTTGAAAGCTGAATTCAAGAGTCCTGTATCCCTAAATCAAGAATCAGGAATCTTAGGGGTTTCCCTGGGCGAACATCCTGAGATCCCCAAACTGGAAGCGGGAAAAATTTATTTGTGGGCCTTTCAGCTCGTTTGTAATAATACCTTTAGCGACTATGCCCAGGGCTGGATTCAGGTAGCCACAAATACAGAAGAACAAGCCACCTTAAGAGCCAAATTGGAGGAGGCAAAATCCGATCGCGATCGCGCTAAAATCTATGCCCAAGCGGGTGTATGGTACGATTTACTCATGGCTTTAGCTCAGTTGCGCCAAACCACATCGAGCGAAGAACAAGCTCAAGCAACGACCGATTGGAAAAGTATCCTTACTCATCCTCAAGTGGAACTCGACCAGATTGTTGATGCCCCCCTTTTGTCGGAGAGTCCAACTTCAACCGTTTTAGCGCCCTAATCTACCATCAATCCGGATCCCTCCATTCATTATTTGAGCTAAAGCTGTCACCACACCATCCTCTTCTATGGAGGGAGCAATCCAATCTGCAATCCTCTGAATTGGAGCAGGAGCATTTCCCATGGCAACACCAATTCCAGCATATTCGATCATTTCTAAGTCATTAAAATTATCGCCGATCGCCATCACATTTTCTGATTTTAATCCCAATACGGTTTCTGCCAAATATTGCACTGCAAATCCCTTATTGGCTAAGGGATGGGTAATCTCGAAAAAATTGGGGGAAGATTTAGTAAAATGCAGTTTATCTTGAGGAAAAGTCGCACATATATCCGCTGAAAGTTCTTCAATTAACTCCAGATTCTCACTCAGGGCTAAAATTTTGGTCGGTTCCACTGTCAGCCGTTCTCTTAAGCTGTCTACCACCCGAATCGGTGCAGAAGTTCGGTCGAGATATTTGCGGGTATCTTCTCCCATATCTTGCACATGCAAACAATCATCAATATAGAAATGAACCGTCATTTGATCTCGATATTGGGGTTGTTCTAAAAAGTCGAGAATTTGTCCCGCTAAGGGAATAGAAATAGGAAAATGGTGGTGAACTTTGTTCGTTTCTGGGTCTTGAATTAAGGCTCCATTGTAGCAAATCAGAGGAAGTCCCGCACCGATCGCCTTATAAAAGCGTAAAGCCGAGCAAAACATGCGTCCTGTTGCCACCGCTACTGGAATTCCCTGTTGTTTTACCTTTGCGATGGCTTCAATCACCGGTTGACGGACTTGGTTTGAGATCCCGGAGATCGTGCCATCAATATCTAAGACTAAAAGTTTGATTTTTTGGCGATCGCCAACCGGAAAAGTGTTCAAAGACATGAGATAGAAATTCCCTCTATTACCTATAACCCATTACCCAATCTAGCTTAATTGAACCACAACTTGATTATTGAGCAAAGTTTGATTGGTGAGCAAATCTTCCACCGTAATTCTTAAAAATCGCTCTCGATCGACTTGAAACAATACTCTGATCCGATCGCTTCCAGGAATACCGGGAGGATTCAAGTTAGCAATAGTACGGGCATTTTCTGTATCATTTAAGGGTGTTACCGAGCGCTTATCGCCGGTCAAAATGCGGGTAATCAGGCGATCTCCATCAAAATAGATCTCTGTTCCTCCGGTTTGTGCGCCTAATTCTCCCAAAACTAACTCAAGTTTAGGTTGATTTTCTGCGGAAGCCCCTAACATTAACTCAATCGGTTTAGACATGGGATAGGGCTGTCCTTCGGGTATAATCGGATGCCAACCATGACCTTTTGTGCGTCGATTCCAATAGCGAATACCATAACTATGATAGAGAAAATCCTGTAATTCAATTCCCTGAACCAATTGCAGCGCACCTTCAGCGATCGCTTCAAACGGTTTATCACAACGTATCCGTTTTTCCTCAAAATAGCCCTTAATCCAATCTTGCACCGCTGGAATTTGACAAGTTCCACCCACCAATAACACCGAATCAATTTGGGATTTATTCACTCCCTCACGGGTTGCTTGTTGCAGCACTTGAGCCATAATCGTATTAAGTTGACTAAAGAATTTACGGTCTTCTAAAATCGATTGAAACTGTTTACGAGTCAGTTTTAACTCATAGCTCTCTAGAGAATCCCGATCGAAATAAACTTCTGTTGCTGTGGTACGGGAAGACAATTGAATTTTCAGTTTTTCCGCTAATCGAGTTAAAGACAAAGATTGAACTAAGTCATACTGGGCAATCAATTCATCTGTAATCCAATGGTCTAAATCTGAACCCCCTAAATTCAAACCCGCTTTAGCAATCACCCGCGCGGTTTTCACCTGTTGACCCGATTTTTCCCCAAACGATTTCCCCCCCCATTTGAGAACAAATCCTAGGGGATTCGCCACTTTTTCTTCACTTTTAATCCCATTGGTATTCAGTTGAACTAGCGATAAATCTAATGTGCCGCCGCCAAAGTCTATGACTAAAATTAAATTGCGATCGCCCACGCCATAGCCTAATGCTGCTGCTGTCGGTTCATCAATCATCCTGACTTTATCCACCGACCAAGTTTGACAAACTTGCCCTAACCAGTGACGATAGGTTTCAAAACCATCGACTGGTGCAGTCACAATTAGAGACTCTTCCAGATTAATTTGATTAAACAAATGAGTTAGGAACCAAGTGCCCACTTGTTCAAACTGAATCGTCACTCCATCGAGTTGGGGTAAAAATCCCTGAATAGGGGTTCCAATCCCGCGCTTAAAGTGACTAAAGAATCGAGTGTCTTGAGCCAGATCTAAACCGCGATCGCGCACGGGTTGGCCAATAATCACTTGTTCCAACTCAGCATTTTCCACATAGACGAGACTGGGAATTAGGGGAGGATTGGGAGCCTGTTGTAGGGAATATCCAGGGACTTTGAGGATTTCTGGGGTTTGAGTCACTGGATTCCAGCGGGTAATGACCGTATTAGAAGTGCCAAAATCGATTGCGATCGCCATAAGGGATTAGAAATGATACAGTTAAAAAAAATTTGTTATCGGATATAAACAGTCAAATTCTACCAAATTAGGGGGTAAAGCAGTGAAAAAACGAGTCACCCTTACATTTGCCCAGCGTTGGGTAAGAATGCCAGTTACCTACCGTTTGGCTAAGGATTTTAATGTCGCTGCCAATATTATTCGCGCTCAAGTGGCTCCCAATCAAGTGGGAAAGCTGGTGCTAGAACTCTCTGGAGACATCGATCAACTCGAGGATGCAATTGAATGGATGCGATCGCAAAATATTCAAGTCTCTCAAGCTACCAGCGAGATTATTGTTAATGAAGAAATCTGTGTTGATTGTGGACTGTGTACTGGAGTTTGTCCGACTCAAGCACTCACTCTTAATCCAGAGACATTTAAGCTATCCTTTATGCGATCGCGCTGTGTCGTTTGTGAACAATGTATCGTTGCTTGTCCCGTCCAAGCCATTTCTACTACTCTTTAAAAGACTTCTTGCAGAAGTCAGGGAATAGGGAATAGGGAATAGGGAATAGGGGTAAGAATGCAGGATTACTCCATTGCCATTTATTTTCTGCACAATTATGCAAGAGGTCTAAACTTAAAGTGATGATTTCTCTCTCGTCAATATCAGGGGTTGACGAGAGAGGAAATACAGATCAATAGTGAATCATTACCCATAGAGTTTAATCAGACTTAGCCCACATATTGCCCACCCCTAAGGTAAACCCTGGTAAAATCGTTTCACTGTCTAAAGTATCGGGTTGAAGGCATTTTTCTATGGCTGAAAAAAGGAGATTTAGGACATTTTCTATTGCGATTCGTGCCTATTGCCTATTGCCTCAAACCATAACCTAACTGTCCTAACTGACTCCTTCTCTGCTATAGCTGTTTGGGAATAATCAGGGCGTGTGTCATTGACCAACCTACATTGTAAAATGGAAGAATGGACTGAATTATTGGGCGATCGGAGAAAAACTTATGGCACGTGGACAGATGCGAATCAGGAAACGTTCAATCCTTTCATC
>NZ_CEZBFX010000005.1:0-106309 GCF_982964205.1 Roseofilum sp.
CGCTATACTAAACGTAGTCGTTATGAGTTTATATAAATATGAGCAACCCTACAGTAGAGAATCTGGTGATTATCGGTTCCGGCCCGGCCGGGTTTACCGCCGCTATTTATGCGGGTCGGGCGAACCTCAAGCCCGTGGTTTTTGAAGGGTATCAGATGGGGGGAATTCCAGGGGGACAATTGATGACCACGACAGAAGTGGAGAATTTCCCCGGTTTTCCCGATGGCATCACCGGGCCGCAACTGATGGATAGGATGAAAGCGCAAGCAGTGCGCTGGGGAGCGGAACTGTATACGGAAGATGTGGTTTCTGTTGATTTAAGTCAGCGGCCGTTTACGGTACGGTCTGAGGAACGAGAGTTCAAAACTCATACTATTGTGATTGCTACGGGTGCGACGGCTAAACGGCTTAGTCTTCCCCACGAGCAGGACTTTTGGAGTAACGGTATTTCTGCTTGCGCCATTTGTGATGGGGCAACTCCAATTTTCAAGGGTGTGGAACTGGTCGTGATTGGTGGCGGAGACACGGCAGCGGAGGAAGCGGTCTATTTGACCAAATATGGGTCTCATGTCCATTTACTGGTGCGACGGGGCGAAATGCGGGCTTCTAAAGCGATGCAAGACCGGGTCCTAGTTCACCCTAAAATTACGGTTCATTGGCATACGGAAGCGGTAGATGTCTATGGAGAAGGGACGAAATTTGGGGGGGTGAAGGTCAAGAATAACCAAACGGGAGAAGAAAAGGATTTGCCTGCGGGTGGTTTATTCTATGCGATTGGTCATACTCCCAATACCCAACTGTTCCAAGGGCAATTAAAGTTAGATGATGTGGGTTATGTTGTTACCGAACATGGGGTACAAACCAGTGTGGAAGGAGTTTATGCGGTTGGCGATGTGCAAGACCATGAATTCCGACAAGCAATCACGGCTGCTGGAACGGGCTGTATGGGAGCGATGTTAGCCGAGCGGTGGTTATCGGCGAAAGGATTAGGTCAGGAATTTAAGCAGGAAGAAGGAGAAAAGCCATCGGAAACTGCTGCGGCTGCGACGACGCAAACTGATACAGAAGAGACATTTAAGCTGGAGGAAACACGCCATACGGGAGGGTATGCCCTACGCAAATTATTCCATGAAAGCGATCGCCCCTTACTGGTAATGTACACCTCTCCCACCTGCGGCCCCTGTCATACTCTAAAACCAATTCTCAGCAAAGTTATAGATGAATTTGACTCCAAAATTCACTATGTGCAAATTGACATTGAAGCCGATCAAGACATTGCTGAAAATGCTGGTATTACTGGGACTCCCACCGTACAAGTGTTTAAGGATAAGGCGTTATTACAAGAACTCAAAGGAGTGAAACAAAAAAGCCAATATCGCCAGGTCATTGAAAGTAGCCTTTAGGCTTCTGGGAAAAGAAAAAGAGATCGTCCTCTCCTCAATGAGAAGGCGATCGCCCAGAGAAAAACCTGACATTACCGAAGTAAATGCCAGGTTAATCGACCAACAGAGAAATTGAATTCAATTATTCATTGAAGAGTGAGATAAATCAGTAGAAGAGGGAACACTAGCAGCACCATTGGTTTGAGGCTCATATTGTTCATACTCCAGCAAGGCGATCGCCTGACGTAAAGCTTCTGTACGGTCGACAAACAAGTGATTGGGAGGCAATGCAGCTAATACACCCAACTTTTCCAACCGCCGTTTCACCTTACCCGAAGCACCCACAATCATCACCTGACGGCCTTCATCAAGAGCATCTTGAATCGCATTTTGAATCGCCAAAGAAGACGTAACCCCCATCACCGGCACATCCGTCAAATCAACAATCAGGATATCATGGTCTTCCATCGCCGTATGCTCGCGGGAAATCGCCTTAGCCACCCCAAAAATCATGGGCCCGCTTAAATGGAACAGCAGTACCCGATTATTTCCGCGATCGAGCAATTCTTTCTCTTCATCATTAAGCAAGATGGCATCATCAGCATCCGTAATCGTCTTCACATCATTAGACTGAAGTTCGCTTAACCGGTCAATCGTCAAGATATTGGCAATAAAGACCCCAACACCAACGGCTGTAATCAAGTCTACAAATACCGTTAATCCGATCACCCCGTACATAATCAGGGCTGCTTTCATCGAAACTTTATGAGCTTGTTTCAGGAAACCCCAGTCAATAATATCAATCCCCACTTTCAGGGCAATCCCTGCCAAGACTGCCAAGGGAATATTTTGGGTTAATCCGCCAGCAAACAGAACAACACAAAGTAAAGCAACTGCACGAACTATGCCAGAGAGAGCCGTACGTCCTCCCGTTTGGATATTGATCACTGTTCCCATCGTTGCTCCAGCACCGGCAATTCCGCCGAATAAACCGGACATGATATTCCCCAATCCTTGACCAATTAATTCCTTATTAGAATCATGTTGAGTACGGGTTAAACTATCAGCCACCACAGAAGTTAACAGTGCATCAATACATCCAAGCATCCCTAGAACGAGAGCATCAACAAACATCGTTCTTAGAGCTTCAAACGTGAAAACAGGGAATTGCAAGCTAGGCAAACCACTTGGAATTTCACCAATCCGCCTTAAGTCTACACCTCCGAAGAGAGTAACCGAGACAATAGTTCCCACAACTAAAGCAATCAATTGGGGGGGGACTTTGCGCTTAATTTTTGATGGAGTTAAGAAGAGAATCGCTACAGTGAGCGCCGCTAAACCTAATTCTGTCGGTTGAATATTCGCCAATAAATCAGGTAGGGCTGTAATGGTTCCAACCACACCGCCTTTGGGACTATCCTGACCTAAGAAGGGCCCCAATTGCAGGATGATCATAATTAAACCAATCCCTGACATGAACCCAGAAATCACTGTATAGGGCATGAGAGTCACGTATTTTCCCAACTTCAGAACTCCAAAGAGAATCTGAAATACCCCAGCCATCATTACCACAGTAAAGGCCATGGCCATACCCTGCTCTTGACCATAGGAGGCCACTAGACTGGCAATAACGGCAGTCATAATGACGGTCATCGGCCCGGTGGGTTCGGAAATGAGGGTAGGCGTTCCCCCGAATAAAGCAGCGAACAAGCCAACCAAAACTGCACCATAGAGTCCAGCTTCAGCCCCTGCACCAGAGGCGACCCCGAAGGCCAGAGCCATCGGAAGGGCAATGACCGTAGCGGTTAGACCGCCAAAGATATCCCCCTGTAGGTTATTAAAATTGATCCTGTTAAAGACTTTCATTGTTGAACGAGTTTTGATTAGGGGTAAAAACTGTATATCAATATACAGCTAAAAAGTCTTAAACTTATCTATCACAATACATATTATTGGAATCTATGTATTTAATAATAATTTATTAAGACTTTGTACATAGTACCCTAAAAAATCGAATAGATCGAACTAAAAAGCCGGGGTATTACCCCGGCTTTTTAGGTAGCCGTATTTTGTGCCAGAGGGACATTGACACCAGCGAAGAAGTCATTGGCCCAGACATAATGGTTGTAGTTTGCGATCGATGAGGTGAATCAAGTAAGAACGAACTCTTAACTCTTGATGGCAGTACCACAGGATAGATGCAAGTAGCATCAGGACTGCCCTATTTTAGGGTTGAAACGATTGAGCATCTATTTTGCTGTCTCTTTCTGTCAATGTTTGACCAAAGCGTATCCGGTGACGGCGGGACACATTCTGCTCTGGGTCAATGCCATCAAAAGTAGGTGGAATCCAAGCACGGACAACTAATAAACCTCCCAGCACGATGAGAAAAGAACAGGCCGCCATAACCTGCACCCACGGAGTTTCCAAAATGCCTCGAACAATGATTTCCCGCAGTACCGATACAATCGAGACCTCCACTGCGACTCCAATCGAAATTCGATGCTCCTTTAAATAAATAATCAGCAATCGAAACAATTCCACCAGAATGAGCAAGAACAAAATATCGGCAGTAACCCGAGGAAAGTTCAAAGGTGGCAACAGCGACAGAAACATCTCTCGTAACTGCATCACCATGAAGCTAAACAAGCCAATGCACACCGAAATCACAATTAAGTCCTGCACGAGTTCTAGAAAACGAACGATGCGGTCTCCATTAAACCAACTGCACCAGCGAGGAGAAGGGTTTGACGATAAGGGTTCCATAGTACTCAAAGGTAAAGGGTAAAGGGCGGGGAAGCGGTCTAGATTCTGAATCATCGCCATAGCCACCATGTTGGTCGCCGGACAGGAGCGCCGGCAGACCCGACCCGTCTGCGATTCAGCCACCCAGCGCTTGAGCTAGCCCGATGAAGAGCGGTATTCCCAAAGCAAGGGCAACTGGCGTACCAACGGCTGTGGAGGAGCCGATGTAGGCGGAGGGATTAGCTGACGGGATACCAGCTCGTAACGTGGGCGGCCCTGAGATATCTGAACTAGAGGCAGCAATGACAGCCAGTAGAACAACGCCGCCAAGGCTGAATCCTGTGATGGCATGGGCAATCATGCCGAGACCGAAGGCGATAAATCCATGCAGGAGCGGTGCGATAAAGGCATATAGGGCGTACCATTGGCCCACCTTGCGTAGTTCACCGATCCTTGCCGTGGCTTCCATACCCATGACCAACATCAGTATCGAAAGCAGGCCGCGAAAGCCGGGATCGAAGAAGCTCTCATAGACCCTTTCCGGCCGGGTGAACAAACCTAGAGCGAGGCCAAGCAGCAATGCAGATAGGGCTGAACCCTGAAGACTTTCCTGAACAATGGGCCAGATCTTGACGCGATCGCTTCCGGCATCCTGTTTAGGATATCCACTTGCGATAATGCCTTGGTCACTGGTATATCCGCCTTCGCTACTGGAATACTCCCCTGCGGCAACCGGCTGCTTACTGAGCTGCTCCTGTGCTTCACGACGCTGCTTTTGCTTACTAACATAAATGCTCGCCAAGACAATCGCCGTTACGAGCGCTGGGATATCCATAAAAGGATAGAGAGCAGCGGCCCAGGGTTCGTATGTCATGCCTTCCGATTCCATGATTGTCAGGCCGGCTGCGAGGGTAGAGCCACTTACCGCACCGAACAGGCCCGCAGTCGCAATACCATCCACAACTTTGACGTTTGGCAGGTTGGCCAAGGTATAGCGCCCGATAAACACGATAAGAATCCCTAGGATCACGGCGAACACTGCGGGTAACAGCATCTCCAACAGATTTGCATTACGGATAGCAATACCGCCACTCAGACCCACTTTGATGAGCAGCATAAATACAATGAACTTATAGATTGCATCTGGAATTTGCAATCGGCTATTGACGGCCGCAACGACCATACCACCAATCAGAAAGCCGAGTGTCGGGGACTGCAATTTCCCCAGGAAGAGCGTAAAGAAATTGGATAAGAAATCCATGAATACCTCCTTCCACCTCCTCTACGAGAGGTGATGATTGTGATAAGTGAGCTTAATTAAAGTAGGGGTGAAGCTCCCCTACAGCACAGGTGTTATAGAAGAACCTGTTGACGGGGTATTCAGAGAAGGATGCTCTCTGAACACGATTGGAAGATGATAGCGATTTTCCACCAGCTTCCATAGATTCTAATCTATCAAGATTTGAATTTTATGTATTATTAGTCTATCCTAAAACTGTACAAATTTGTGCATTCTCCACGATGAATTTGAAACGCAATGTCTAATTCAAATCATAAGTTTTTCTGGGGTGCGCTTCCTCTTGACTGATCGATTAGCATAATGTTACCGTGCTTACTATGGCAAGCGCACTATTACGCAATCTGATAGGAACCCAATGACATTCTTTTTGTTGGCTCTAATCAGTGCAATAGCTTGTTGTGCTTCCGTTTTCCTGAGTTTCTCTGTATTTAATTGACCACATATATCAAGAGGTAATAAATATGACTCAGCAAGCTAGTAAGCTCGTCATCGTCACGGAAAAATTGCTGCTCAAAAAGATCGCCAAGATCATTGATGAAGCCGGAGCTACCGGTTATACAGTAGTGGAAGCTGGCGGTAAAGGCAGTCGCGGTGTGCGCTCGCCGGGAAAACCTAGCGTTGGCGACGACTTCACGAATATCAAGTTTGAGGTACTCACTCCTAATCGGGATATGGCTGTGAAGATTTCCGATGAGGTCGCAGCAAGGTTTTTCGACGATTATTCGGGCATTGCCTACCTCTGTGATGTGATGGAGGTACTGCACGCACACAAGTTCTGATTCAACAACCTTTAGTGGTGCAGAGAACGGTGTTGTCCACGGTCAATGGTTTGATCGTAGAAATGTCACCTTTGAGAATTCCAGTTGAGCATATTGGTTCTGCACCACTAAGCTCATTTTGTTCTAAGTTATATCTTGGCTCTAAGTTATATCAATGAATCATTAAATTTAATAGACTCGATGCAGCAACCTCAATCGGATAAAACATGGAAACTCCTTAAGCCATTAGTCAGAATTTCTTCTCAGTGGATGACCTTGATTGGAGAGCAGCTTGAGGATCGCCAGGGTCAAGTGTTGGACTATTGGCGAGTCGAAAAAGCTGATTCCGTGGTGATTGTGACAATTCAAGGCGATCGCGTCATCTTGCCTGTGTCCCAGTATCGTCCCGGCGTGCAGGGCATCACGTTGGATTTTCCTGGGGGACGGGTGCGAAACGAAGGAAAGCCCTTGGAGGTTGTCCCCCATATTCTCAATCGTGAATTGGGTATTGGAGAAGGGGATATTTTGCAGATTCAGTTACTCAATGAACAAGGATGGCTGATTAATAGTTCCTTTTCTAATCAGAAATTGTATGGATGTGTGGCTCAGATCGATCCCAAGATTACAGTAGAGCGCGATCGCCTCGGCGCTGTCTATCCCCATACTTCCGAAGGTCTCCATCAGCTTTACCAAGATTTGACCTGTCTTCAATGTCGCGCTGTACTTCAGGAATGGCAATATAGCAGCAGTAGCGGGAAAGGCAACCGTCCGACTTCGGAAATGGGTGGCGAATTCCCCTAAACTGTGGTTTAATAGTAAGGTTGTCTAAACACGCACATCTAGGAGGTTCGGGTGTTTCCTACATGGAAATCAATCCACCTAGATGGAGGATAAACCCGAAAGGAGAATTAAACCCTATGCCCGTTGTTTCACTCGCTCAGTTATTAGAATCTGGAGTTCATTTCGGACACCAAACCCGTCGCTGGAATCCCAAGATGTCCCAGTACATCTACACTTCGCGCAACGGGGTACACATCATCGATCTGGTACAAACCGCCCAGAAAATCGAAGAAGCCTATCGGTACATGCGTACCATGTCTGAACAAGGCAGAAAAGTTTTGTTTGTGGGAACTAAACGGCAAGCAGCCGGAATTATTGCCCAAGAAGCCTCTCGCTGTGGTGCATACTATATCAATCAGCGCTGGTTAGGTGGAATGCTCACTAACTGGGCAACCATTAAAAATCGGGTAGAACGCTTAAAAGAACTCGAACGCCTCGAAAATAGTGGTGCGTTGGATTTGCGCCCGAAAAAAGAAGCGTCCGTATTACGTCGGGAAATGGGTAAACTACAAAAATATCTCGGCGGCATTAAAACGATGCGTAAAGTCCCCGATATCGTAGTAGTGATTGACCAACGGCGCGAGTATAACGCTGTTCAGGAGTGCATTAAACTCAATATCCCGATTGTAGCCCTTCTAGATACGAACTGCGATCCCGATCCAGTTGATTATCCGATTCCCGCCAACGATGATGCGATTCGCTCGATTAAGCTAATTGTGGGTAAACTGGCAGATGCCATTTATGAAGGTCATCATGGCGAAGTTTATGTAGATGACCAAGAGGATACGGATTATCCAGATGCTGAAGAAGACTTCGATGATGAAGACTTTGATGAGGATGGAGAAGAAGAGGAGGAGGAGAGTAAAGAAAGCTAGAGATCGCCTTGATAGGCTATCATGGCCGAATCTTCAAAAGTTTGGGTGGGAAAGCCCGTCCTTCTAGCACGGCTTTACAATATAATATGAAGTGGTCAATGACCCACCCGCGATGCAGACGTAACAGACAGCCTTTACGTGACGACATCTGGTTTTAACCAGTGGCGCACAGAGTTGCGGTAAATCGGGAAAAGAGGATGGGGTAATGGGCGATCCAACCCTTGAATCAACTAACAACAAAGTTTTTTTGTTGAAGAATGGCCCATTAAAAACTGCAAGACTTGTGGGGATAGTCTGTGGAGCTTTCTGTAAGACAATAAACTCGTCAGTGGGTGGAGGCAGTTGCACTGAAACAGAAACCTAAAGCCTCCTGCGGAGGGTAGTTCTCACTAAGGTGAGGTTTCCACTTCGCAGACATAAAGAAGGAATCACCGTGTCTTCAACCCGGTGAGGATGTCAAGAAAGAGTAAGCAGCCGTGCGTAAGCACTTTGGTGTAATCAAAAATCTGAATTAACATGGCAGAAATTTCAGCAAAACTGGTTAAAGAGCTACGGGAAAAAACGGGCGCTGGCATGATGGATTGCAAAAAAGCGCTCACAGAAAACGATGGCGACCTGGAAAAAGCCTCAGAATGGCTGCGGAAAAAAGGGATTGCTTCGGCTGGGAAAAAGTCCTCTCGTGTTGCAGCAGAGGGTTTAGTGGATAGCTACATCCATACGGGTGGTCGAATTGGAGTTTTGGTAGAAGTCAACTGCGAAACCGATTTTGTGGCTCGTGGGGAAGCTTTCCAAACCCTGGTGCGCAATATTGCAATGCAAATCGCCGCTTGTCCGAATGTTGAGTATGTCAGCATAGACCAAATTCCGGCGCAGATCGTCGAGAAAGAAAAAGCGATTGAGATGGAACGGGATGATTTAGCCAAGAAACCCGATAACATCAAGGAAAAAATCGTTGCTGGACGGATTGAAAAACGCCTGAAAGAGTTAACCTTACTGGATCAAGCTTATGTTAAAGACCAAGCCAAGACGGTTGGTGAATTGGTGACTGAGACGATCGCCCAGTTAGGTGAAAATATTCAGGTGCGCCGCTTCGCTCGCTTTGTTTTGGGTGAAGGCATTGAGAAGGAAGAGAGCAACTTTGCTGAAGAAGTAGCTGCTCAAGCCAGTGGTAAATAAGGGATGCTAGGGGGGCAAACGGCCTCCCTACCCCGTGAGCTAGTGGAAGTTTGCTGGCTTAGATAAGGGGCGTAGAGTTTACGCTCCTTTGCTATCTCCAGGTGGAATTGATAGAAAATCCTAGAGTAAATATAAAATTATGGCTAGACCCCTACAGCGAATCGAACGAGAGATCGAGGAGTTGGAAAGTGCGATCGCCTCTTTAGCAGAAGAATTTTATCAAGCTTATGGTAACTATACCCAATACTTAGGGCAAGTGGTACGCCAACAGTTAATTGTAGCCAGTTATCAGATTTGTACCCAAGGATATCCTCACGAGTTTTTGGCACTCTCGTTAACTGGAAGACAGCAGTTACAGGAAAGGGTTAAACGTTTAGCCCAACAAGCAGAAGCGGAAATTCAGGAAATAGTCAGCCGCCCCCTAGAAACGCCTCTGGCTCTGTCCTCAGAAGAGGCAGAAGACGAAGAAGAGGAGGAGGAAAACCCAGAAGAGAGTGATGAACCCTCCTTAGACTTAAAGGTAATGGAATCAGAGGAAGAATACCCCTTAATCAAGAATCCGGAAGCCTTAGCTCAATGGCAACAAAATATAGAAAAACAGATCTTCAAGCGATTAGAACACTTCTCCCATGAAGTGAATCAGCTCTTGAGAAAAGCCAATATTTTTACCGAAAATATACCTGAACCTTTGATAGAAGTGGCTAAACAGGCCATGGGCACTCAAGAGTCCCTCGCTCCCAGTTTACCGAATATTTTAAATCTAGTGATTGAGGCAGAAAACTTTCTCACTCCTAGAAGAAAAGGAGAGTTGAAAGGCCAGATTGAATTGCCAGAACGCTTACTCAAGCAATATGAAGACTCAATTCCTCCAGTGATTATTGGCTTACAGAAGGGAGACTACGATCCAGATGAGGAAGAAGATGACGATGAGGATGAAGATGACGATCGCGATCCGATCGCCCTTTTACCTTTTTCTCTGCCTCTGAAAATCATGCTGATTAACCTGCGCCTATCAGATATCGAGTTTAGTGATGCTAGGGTGACGAGCTACCGTAAGCAACTGCGTCATTTACAAGATCGCTTGTACTCTAAGGGACAAGACTATCAGCGCAAACAAAAAGAATATGCGATCGCCCAAGCGGAATTTGCCTGGCGATCCAGTTGGGTTGAAGACCGAGAATAGGCTGTGGAGATAGGGAGATGAGGAGACGCGGGAACACGGATATAGGGCGAAAAATTTTCGCCCCTACAAGCTTTAAGCTTCGGGTTCAGCTAAACCAAACACCCGGCAAAAAACCTTTTGCACCTTATAGCCAGAATCAATCGATTCTAGGGGATCTTTGCGCAGACGGTGGCGCAAGCAGAGGGTAACCACTTGTTGAATATCCTCTAGAGTAACCTCTGTGCGTCCCTCAAATGCTGCCAACGCTTTAGCCGCACGGTTGGTGACAATATCGCCGCGCAAACCATCCACATCTAATTCCGAACAGACTTGGGAAATTTGCACCCGCAATTCATAATCAATGTTGACAGAAGATAGGCGTTCTCTAGCTTCTACCAATCTTTGTTGCAGCGCTTCCTGTTCGGTTTGAGAGCGGTGTAAAAACTCCTGGGGATGACTATCAAATGCAGAGCGCTCTTCCACAATTTTCACCCGTAGATCTGGCTCTTTAACCGTGCGAATTTCCGCGTGCATTCCAAACCGGTCTAATAATTGGGGTCTGAGTTCCCCTTCTTCTGGGTTTCCGGAACCAACTAGCACAAACTGGGCTGGGTGGCGAATGGAAATGCCTTCGCGCTCTACTGTATTCCATCCACTGGCGGCAGAGTCGAGTAAGACATCGACTAAATGGTCATCAAGCAGATTTACCTCATCCACATATAAAATCCCCCGGTTAGCCTTCGCCAATAGTCCCGGTTCAAAGGCTTTTACCCCTTCAGAAAGGGCTTTTTCAATATCAATGGTTCCACATACCCGGTCTTCGGTTGCACCTAGGGGCAAATCCACCATCATCACTTTGCGGCGCGTAATGGGGAGATTTTCTTGGAGGCTCGCCCGTTGTCTGACTTCATCACTCATCAGTTCTTGATTGTGGGGATCGCTGTTAAAGGGGTCATCAGCGACGATTTCGATTTCGGGTAATAAATCGGCCAAAGCACGGATAGTGGTAGATTTACCTGTACCGCGATCGCCCATAATCATCACTCCCCCAATTTTCGGGTCAATCACATTGAGCAGCAGGGCGAGTTTCATCTCTTCCTGTCCCACAATTGCAGTAAAGGGGAAAACAGGACGGCTCTGCTGCACAGGAGATAAGGGGGTTTCACTGGTTGAGTTCTGCTCAGGGGCGAGGACTGAATTCATAAGGTTACTTAATCTATCGGTTGATTTGGATCGCATCAGGAGAGTATAAACTCTCTTTATTTATCTTCCCTGAAAAGGGCACGGTTTTGAAGAGGATGGCAAAACTCAGGGCTACCGGCCGATCGCGGGATGATTGCGATAGAGTAGTGCTGACCCCATATCTAGTACCCAACCATGAATCCTCCTATGATGCAGTCTGCGCTGCGGATCTCGACCAAAGTTTTGCCGGGTGATAAAGTGGAAATTCAAGTCCCCTCTGGTTCTGAAGGTCAAGAGGTGGATGTGTTTGTGGTTTTCTCCCATCCTGCTCCAAGCAAGCGGTCTTCATTTGTGGCGTTCATCGAAGAATTACAGAATCGTCACCCCAAGCGTTCTGTGGAAGAGATTAATTATGATTTGATGATGGAAGGCCTGAATCACTTTAATACTTCATTAACTCCAGAAGAAAGAACAGAAAAATGGTTAACTTTTGTGCAAGGTTTACCTGAAAAGAGTTCCCTGTTACCTGATGAAGCTTTGCATCGAGATAGCATGTATGATTAACCCGGCAATATTCCTATGACTTGGTACTTACTGGATACAAATATTTTACTTCGAGTTGCCGATCGCACTTCCGTACAGCATAGTTTGGCATCAGGGGTGATCGCTAAACTTTTTAATCAAGGCGATCAATGTGTGATTACAGCTCAAGTTTTAATTGAGTTTTGGGTTGTGGCCACTCGTCCAGTAGAGGTCAATGGTTTAGGATGGACTCCTGAATTGACGGCTGAAGTCCTCGTACAGTTTATGGATCAATTTAGGATGCTTGAAGAAAATGAGCGTATTTTTCAGCAGTGGTTTCAATGGGTAACCCAGTACAAAGTTAAGGGTAAACGAACGCACGATCTGAGATTAATGGCGTTTATGGATGTTTATCAGATTTCCTATTTGTTAACGTTTAACCCTAATGATTTTATTCGTGTGCCTCAAATGACCATTGTTACTCCTGAAGATGTATTAGGCAATTAATCTGCCATTTTTTCTGCCGTGAATTACGAACCGCTCCATCATAAATATCGACCCCAAACCTTTGCCCAGTTGGTGGGACAGGAGGCGATCGCGCAAACGCTCTCGAATGCGTTAAACCGGAATAAGATCGCCCCCGCATATCTGTTTACGGGACCGAGGGGAACGGGGAAAACCTCGAGTGCGCGGATTCTAGCCAAGTCTCTCAATTGTATTCAGACCCAGGGGCCCACGGCTACTCCCTGTGGTGAGTGCGAGATTTGTGTTTCTATTACAAAAGGCTCTTCTTTGGATGTGATGGAATTGGATGCTGCGAGCCATACGGGAGTGGATAATATTCGGGAAATTATTGAGCGATCGCAATTTGCACCGGTTCAATGTCGGTATAAAGTTTATGTAATTGATGAATGTCATATGCTGAGTACGGCGGCATTTAATTCATTGCTGAAAACCTTGGAAGAACCGCCAGACCGCGTTGTATTTGTTCTCGCGACCACCGATCCGCAACGGGTACTGCCGACGATTATTTCCCGGTGTCAACGGTTCGATTTTCGACGCATTCCCCTGGAGTCGATGGTGCATCACTTAAAAGATATTGCCAGCAAAGAGGCGATCGCTATTACCGAGGAAGCAATAACTTTAGTGGCGCAAATTTCCCAAGGGGGACTCCGCGACGCGGAAAGTTTACTCGATCAACTGAGCTTATTAGTCGGTGCAGATGACGTAACCGAAGTGGGTGTAGAACAGGTTTGGAACTTAGTGGGGTCAGTACCAGAGCGCGATTTATTACAGTTGTTAGAAGCAATTAGCAAACCCAATCCGGCTGATATTCTCGACTTAACTAAAAATATCTTAGATCGGGGTCGAGAACCCCTAACTCTACTGCATAACTTAACTAGCTTTTATCGCGATTTACTGATTGCTAGAACCGCACCAAATCGGCAAGATTTAGTCGCTCTCACTGCTTCGACTTGGAAGCAATTGATCGAATTATCTCAACACTTCAGTTTGCCACAAATTTTAGCGGCTCAAACGCATCTGCAAGAGAGCGAAACTCAACTGAAAAATACGACTCAACCGCGACTCTGGTTAGAAGTCACTCTATTAGGCTTACTGTCGGCTAACCAACCTCCAGTACAAGCCACTCCTGCACCTGTAGTTAACACTCCTGCTGCCAGTATTTCGCCTGCGGCAAAACCCGCCATTTCTCCAGGGACAAAACCAGTCGATCCACCAAAACCCAATCCCCAGCCCTCCCCAGCACAAGACACCCAACCCCCTCAACCGGTGACTCCGGTGAAGACTGACAACTTAGAACAGGTTTGGCAAACCGTCATTGATAACTTAGAATTACCAGGAACCAAAGTTTTAATTTCCAAGCATTGCAGTTTATTAACCTTAAACGATAAAACCGCCCAGATTGGCATTAATAGGAAGGGAGCGCAAAATTTAGTCAAAGGTGTTCAACCCCAACTACAAGAAGCGTTTAAGAAAACCTTTCATCATCCCTTTAGTTTGAAATTTCAGCTTCTGGATGATACAGAAAAAAAAATACCTCTTAATCCACTACCTCCAGCTCAAAAACCAGAGATTGTGCAAGAATCAGTTGCGAGGCGATCGCCAACTCCTCCACCACAACCAAGTTTAGACCAGGAAAAACAACGGGAAAAACAGAAAGTCAGACAAGCAGCCGAAGGGTTTGCCGATTTTTTTGGTGGAGAAATAATGAACTTAAAAGCAAAAATAGACTTACCTAAACCAGAAAGTATTAAGGACGAATCGTCCTATTTAGAATCAATGGACGATGATGAAGATCCTCCGTTTTAAGGGGAATGGGAAATGTCCAATTACTCTAGGACTGACGCAACGACTCCATATATAGCAGATTGGTGCGTTACGCTTCGCTAACGCACCAATCTGGATTGTTTCATCTAATTTGATGCATTAGATTTTGTTGGTAGTGAGGGCTTTAGCCCTCTCCAGCTAGGCTTTTAAGCACTAAAGTGCTTACTACAAACAAAGCCCTATTTTAGGTGAAACAATCCACTACTGGTACTATTACTTATTCCCTATTACCTAACCGTGTCATTTCATTCACAACTCGCGCAAGTTCTTGGATGATGGGCGTGTTTTCAGCTTGTTGGAAAGCTTCGACTAAGGATTGATAGTACCATCGGGTTCCCGATTTTCCGCCTTTGAATCTGTCCCAGATGCTCTCTCCCACTTGGCGATAGTCTTTGACAATGGAGCGAGCATTATAGAGTTTATCTGCAGCACAGACGAGGCGAACGGAAGCAGAAGCTTGGGGAAGGTGGGCAAGATACGCTTCCTTGCGTTCCCTCCAAGGAGGTTTGGGGATGGTGTAAGCGTCTGTGCATCCTTCGACTATGGCAGTTACCGTTTCTCCAAATTGTTCTCGAATGCGATCGCGGGTGGCTTCTCCTCCTTGATCTTCTATGGCATCATGCAATAGGGCGGCGATCGCCTCATCTTCAGTTGCACCATATTCTAGGGCAATGCTGGCAACCCCCAGGAGATGGGCAATATACGGAACTCCTGAAGCTTTACGGATTTGGGTTTGGTGCAGTTGGTGTGCCAAGATGAGGGCATCTTCAAAGCGTTTAGAAAGCATGATTGGGTAATAGGTAATGGGTAATAGGGAATAGGACATATCCGTGTCCATGCTCCTTTCAACTCCGCTCAGGGAGAGCTTTTCTCGCGTCTCCATGTTCCACAATTCCCTCAAAGAGGCTGTTGCAATTGGGACTCTAGGGGGCGATCGCCTACAATTTGTAAACCCTTAAAATCTTCTTTAAGGCTACCCGACCAATCTTCTGGAGGCCAAAAGACCCAACGACTGCCGATAGGGAGTTGCTTGAGGCGATCGCTATTTTGAGTGAGTACAATTAAGGGTAAATTGGGTAAATTACGCGCCTGTTCGCCAAAGGTAGTTCCCGCAAGGCTCTCTAAGACGACTTGATAACCTTGAATAAGTCCCGTATACGCGGTCCAGAGTTTAACATTCATTTGCCGCCGGGAAGCGTGGAAATAGAGAGAAGCCGCAGCAATAACGGCTTGTTCAAAGGTTTCTGGATGCCAAGCAAACTCCGTATCGAGAGCAATCACTACATCGTCACCACCAGCCATAATTTCCAATTCTCTCACCCTTAAGTCTCCATAGCGGGCGCTGGTACGCCAGTGAATTAGCCTTAAGGGATCTCCAGTGCGATAAGGGCGTAAGGATCGAGTCAGACCTTCTGTGGCATTTTGTACCCCCTGATGGTCGCGTTTAAATTTGGGGCTTTGGTCTTGTCCTAGGTCATCAATCAGGGGACAAGTTCGCAGGGGCAACACTTGGGGATAAACAATCGCCGTGGCAGGGGCTTCTCGGCGACGGCGACACCAAAATAACCCTAAAGGGGCGGCTGTTCTAAGCTGTAGAGTACTCCAACGATAAATTCCTCTTTTTTGGGTCGGTCGATCGTAAATCCACTTGTAGGCGCTGTGAGCGGGGATATGGGCGATCGCTGTGGTTTGGGGAGGACTGAGGACAAAGGGCAGCAGGTCTTGAACTTGGAGCAGGGTTTTGGGTTGGTTGGTGCAATTTTCGATATCGAGTTCAAGGGTGAGACGATCGCCAGCGCTGATGGGGCGAATGCGACGGCGATGGATCTTTAGGCCGCGTAGCGATCGCACGGGTAAAATAGCAGCCATAAACAGCAGAGCGGCGATAATACCACTCATCACATACAACCATCCCACCATGGTATTGGTCGCTGCCCCAAAGAAAAAGACCATCAGAGCGCCCAGCAACCATCCGGCGTAGGCTGGGTTTACCCATTTTCTCTCTAACCAATCGGCGATCGCCTGTATCACGCTCTTACTCCTGAATCATTTCCCCCTTATCCTTTATAGCGCTTCTGGAGATGGGGAGACGCGTGGATGGGGAGACGCGGAGATGGGGAGACGCGGAGATGGGGAGAGACGGAGATGGGGAGAGACGGAGATGGGGAGAGACGGAGATACAGCTCCAGAAAACTGTAAAACGGTTTTCCCTATTGCCTATTGCCTATTACCTAGCGCTCTAAAATTCAACCAAGACTTCGGCAATTCTCCGATTGCGTCGCACGGTGAGCAACATGGAGTGGGGACGGGTTTCAAGAAAGCCAATGAGGTCATTAACTCCTCGCAAACGACGGTGATTAATCGCTAACAGACGATCGCCAGGTCGAAAACCAATATCTGCGGCTAAAGAACCCCGTTCTACTTCTAATACAATTAAATCCCGATCGACAGTTACGCCTAAACGGGGACGATCGGAAAAGCGATCGCGGCTATTGCCGTTATCTGGAGGATAATTTGGATTGCGTCGAGCCACACTATCATCCGGAAAGCCAGGAGCGCGTTGATTGCCATTGGCGACAATAAACTCGCGGGCAATGGAGGCATTGGTGGCAAAGCCGATACCGCTATTGGTTCCATCTCGACTTAAAATAGCTTTATTGACTCCGATGAGTTCCCCACGGGAGTTGAGTAGGGGACCGCCTGAATTACCGGGATTAAGCGCTGCATCGGTTTGTAGGTCTCCGTTTTCCGGGTCGATGCGACTGAGGATACCTGTGGTAATGGTGCCAGAAAGGCCAAAAGGACTACCAATCGCATAAACTTGTTGACCGACTTGTACGCCTTGGCGATTGGCGATCGGGATGGTGGGCAGAGTATCATTGGTTTGCAGACGAACTAAGGCTAAATCGTTGCGGCGATCGACTGCAATGACATAACCCTGATATCGTTGTCCTTGGGCTGTTCTCACCTCCACCCTTCCCCGTCTCGCTTCAGAAACCACATGCTCATTAGTCAACACTAAACCATCGGAGCGCACAATACTCCCAGAACCTGAACCTCGTCCAGCTTTAATCGTCACTACCGCAGGACTCGCTTGGTTATAGACTTGAATCCGAGTTTGTTCTTCGCCACTAAATTGAGCCAGTATGGATGCTTCGGGTAGACTCAGTGCGGGTGGGGTGAATATCAATCCCGCTGCTAGGGTGGACAGGAATAAAGTTTTTGGTTGAATCATGGTTCTTTACCCAGAGTTGGCAATCCTTCTTGAATGGATGACACACGATGGTGCTGATAGTTTCCTAATAGTCTGCGTCAGATGTTCTCTGAATTAGCGATCGCCGTTTAGAAACTACGACAATAAAGAATCGGGATCGATATTTAATTGTCGTAGTTTCTCACGGAGTTGTTGTAAATCTGATTCTGCACTCTCTGCTCTTTGCTGTTGGCGATCGCATTCCGATTCTGCACTCTCTGCTCTTTGTTGTTGCTTTTCCTTATCCTGACGCTCCCTTTCTAGCTCTAGTTCTGCACTCTTTACTTTCTCTTCTGGAGTCGGATAACGATTTCCCTTTTCATCATACCAATAGAGCCATTCTCTGGTTATTCCTTGATTCGTCCCTCGCTCTCTACCGATCCCTAAATTCAGTTGGGATAACCATATGGGTTCCCCAGACAATAATTGATATTTACCCCCTTTAAGTTGATAAACTTCCAATCTCTGTTGCTCTGTCGGCAAGGGATTATAGATTACATAGTAAAGAACGCCCAGTTGGGCATATTTTTGTTTTTTCTCGGCATATTCTCCCCTTTGGGTTTTCGAGACTACCTCTAACACTAGAGTGGGAACTTGTCTCTCTTTCCAGAGAACATAAGATAAGCGTAAACCTTCATCAATAATTCTGGGGACACCAATACTCAAAAATCCATCAGGGACAATTGCCGGTTGGTTTGGATCGGTGTAAACTCCCATATCTACACCAAAAAACCAATCCATGCGCTCTGACCAAATTGATGCCAGCATCGCTTTGAGTAGAGTCGGAATTAAATCTTGCAGTTCATTATCCACAGGAGTCTCGTCTGAGTCGGGCAAATCCTCCGCCGAGGGGTAGTAATCTCTAGGATGGTATTGGAGGTGCATAAGTCGATCGGGATTTTCTCTTTATTTTATCTTCCTTTGAATTTGAAGCACAGTTGATGTTCGGCAATATTGAGGAATAATTGGGCTGGATCGCCGGGTTCTAAGCGTCCTTCATAGCTAGCATTAAAGCAACTAAAGATGAGGGGTTCATTGCCAGAACCTTTCATAGACATGGTTTTAAACAATAGGCTAGAGTTGATTAAATCGACCCGCAGGCGATCGCCACTGAGAATATCGGCAATTAACACTTGTTTGACCATTGGAGTAACCTTAATCACGAGATTTTTAATGGGGAACCACAGTACTCCATGGCTAATTTGCTTCACTTCTACCTCTTTGGGTAAGCCTAAAATTTCGACCTGGTCAATATTCTGCTCGTTAGTCATCGGCTTATCTAAAGAGCGTTCAACCGATTGATTTGCAGGAGCTGTATTAGTAACTTCTGGAACAGGAGGGAGATTTTTCTGCTGGGGCTGGGGAGGGGAAGGACGGTGTTGGGGAGCAGAGGGAGGAGTTGCTGATACCGTATCTAGGGGGATTTTCCAACTGCGGGATTTTTGTGCTAGTTCCGAGCGAATACGGATCAGGCGGTTGGTTTTGCCCTTGGTGGTGTAATAGTCTTCCTGTTTTTTCTTGGTGGCTAACCAGCGCGTGCGGGCAAGCTGTTGGGTGTTGGTGGGATAATTGCCCTCGCAGAAGGTTTGATAAAAGTCTAGGGTAACTCCCAAACCGCCGATTTTTTCCAGGGCAATGCCCACCTGTTCCATCAACAGATAATTTTGCCAGTTGGATTGACCTAGAAACTGGTCTTTAATTAAATATTCGTAGCGTTGGCGATCGGGAATTGAGAGGCGATTGGGATGCAAATTAGAATGGGCTAATTCATAAATCACTACCGCCAAAACTTGAGTTTTTTCGACAAGATCGGTTAACCGTTCGCGAGTGCATTGTTCAAAAACTTCCGGTAATTCTGGCCAAGATTCCCGACGGATTAAATATTGTAGCCATAGGGGTAAAACTTGGCGCTGTTCTCTGGGATCGGAAATCTGGTCAAAACAGCGCTTTAGGGCTTCAGTATCGTCTAAATACAGATAAGCCATAAAGGCATGATAGTAAGAGTTCTGATTTTCTAAAATAGGAGCAATATAGCGTAACCAGGCGGGGTCTTTGGGAGATCCCGCTTCATTCCAAGCCTGATAAATGAGATGTTCGAGATCGGAATGACTCTTGGTTGGGGTCGATCCTCTAGCACTTGAAGCCAGTTTCAGATATTCTAAGCCTTCGGGAAGTCCAACTAATTGGGATTTGGCAAGATAATATTCCCGTTGTTCAGTTGCTTGAGCAGAGGTGAAACAATCTACGGCTTCTTGATACGCTTTTCCACGATAGAAGCAAAGTCCGGCTGAAGTGAGTAGACCTGGATATCCAGCATCTGATAAAGCTTGCAGAACTTCACCGACATTGTACCAAATGGCGGGTTGTAAGGTACTTTCGTCGTTAATTTCTTCGATGTTTTGCTGATAGGTTTTGATTGCCGTTGCCCATTGGGGACTAAAACGATGTTGCTCTAAAATTTGGGTCTGATTATGGTGATAAACTTGTAATGCCTGGGTGAGGGTTTGTATGGCTTCCTGGTCAAATTCTGAGACCATGAAGTTAATCAGAGGTTGTTCGAGGCTATGGCGATCGCTAAGTTCCGGGCGATCGGCCACATCCTGATACCATTGATATAAGTCAGCCCAACAGGAGCCTTGCCAAAAACAATCCCAAGCTTCTTCTTCTTCTCCCAGTTGCCAAAATTCTGACCCAGCTCTTTGATACTGTTGTTCAAATTTGAGCGCCCAAGCTTCACAAAGATGTCCTTCTTCTAAATTACCAATGGTTCGATAATATTGTTTGGCTCGCCGTAATAGTTTGGGATCTTGGGCGTTTAAGCCTTCGGTTTTAAGGGTGAGAGCAACGGAGAGTAAATCATCTTCTTGCAAATTCTTCGCACTTTCATCCGTTCCGGTTTGCAAAAATTGTATCCGTTGTTGCCAGTCCTGGAGATTTTTCACTCGTCCCCAATGGGTTTCTACGTGATGAGGATCGTTGATCTGATCCCATAGGGTGCGATCGCCCCAGGGGGTATCGACGACAAATAAGCGTTCAATGGCGCGACTAGCTGCCACATAGAGCTTATTAAAGAAATATTCTACTTCAATGCTCAATTCGGGGCGATCGGCTTCTAGGAGCGTCCAAAACCGGTGATGACAGGCTTCCCCAAATTTGTACAAAATCACCCGCTTAAATTCGAGTCCTTTGGCGGCGATCGCACTGAGGACATTTTTGGGCGGCTCCCCATCACTCCACCCTTCAATCACTTCAGATAAGACTTCATCCTCTTGGATATAGGCAATTTCTCCCCCTTCTTCACAGGGAATAATGATAATTGTATTTTGGATATATTCCTTGAATACTTCCCGGGGTAAATTGTCTTCTAAAATAAATTTTTCCGGTAATAGTTGTCCTTGCTTCCAGACTCTTTGAGGCTTTAGATCTCGGTGATTAAACAAGAGATAGCGCCAGAATTGAATCAAGTTATTGAATTTTACAATCGGAGCGTATGAACGGTAGTTACATTCTAATTCTTGGAAATTCATTTCTAACCCCAATTGACGGGTGGGATCGAGTTGAATCACCACTTCACTATAAAATGCGGCCTTAAAACTATCCCAGCGAAATCCCGTTGGATTCAGGGTTTGAAACGGATCGCCTGCAAACACAAAGGGAAAGTTTTCTAGGGTTTGATATCCCAGATCGTAGCGAGAAAAAATAGAGAGTCTTAAAATTAATTGTAGCTCAATACGGGTAAAATCCTGGGATTCATCACAGAAAATGGCGGTATAGCGGGCTAAATCCAAGGGCAGTTGCAAGACCTGTTTAATTAAGTCCTGATCGTCCCAGTATCCGGATTCTTGTGCTTTTCTCTGATACCAATTTTGCCAAAGGGTATAAATATCTTTAAACTCTTGAATGGGAACGGTTCGTTCCTTACGTGGAACTTCAAACTCGTAGTCCTCTAAGGTCATCTCTTCTAAGCTATATCCCTTAATGAACGTGCGAATGACATGCCAACACCGTTCGGGGGAGTAATGGTGGGCGGTGGGGAGGGGACAGTGCTGATATAAGACCTTAAATTGATGAAAGGAAATATAGCGGTCTAAGGCAAACTTTTCGGTATATTCTGGGGGTAAAAGGTTAAGCAAAAAACGCTGGAAAGGTTTAAAAAAATGCCGAATATTGGGAATCGGATCGTCGTTGGTTTGTTGGGAAACAAAGCGATGATGAAATTTTAATAGTTTTTGGACTCGGTCTTTGGCAACCTCTAGCAGACGCTCATTGTAGGTTAAAAATAGGGGATTGCCAGGTAAAAGGCGATCGCCATAATAATAGAATTTGCGATAGCAATAGTCGGCAAACAGATAAAAGAGGAGCGTCGATTTACCACTCCCCGCTTGTCCGTTTAAGAACAAGGGAAGAGCGTGATTGCCCGGTGTTGAGACAAGGTTTAAGAGGCTCTCCTCTTCCGCAGACAGGGCTAAATTCACCTTTGGGGAACCCTCAAGGATTAGCCAATCCTCATGGGCGAGCAAATAATTGGGATAGGCTCGGCGAGCTAGGGCAGTAATGGAATTGAGGTTGAAATGGCCGTTCAGATAATTGACAGTTTGATTGTAGAGATAGGTGAGATCGCCAATAGCACTGATTTCCTCGGGCGTGGGATAATGGGAAAAGGGACACAGTAGAAACAGAATCGACGACGATTGATCCCCACAGACAATCCGACTAAAGAGAATATAGCGATCGCCTGCTCCATAAAGCAACACTCCCGGCCACTCAGTCGTCTGTTCCGTCGATTGGGGACTCTGAATCACTTCGACTAATTGGGTATACTGGGAAGCGTGCGATCGCATCGCTGCACTACTTAACTCCCCAAACCAAATTTCACTCTCATAAATTAACGCACCCTGGTTTTCCCGTTTCCATCCTGGAGGTTCTAACCAGGGTAATAAATCCGGGTTTTCCTGTACCAATGGCCGTACCCGATGGGGAACCAACTCTAAATTGTGTTGACCCAATAGCCAATTCTCCAATTCCCCAGGTTGAATCTGAAGATCGAGATACTGCTGGCCAAACCCTTCCCGGTCTCTAAGAAAATGTTCATAGTCTTTTGCTCCCCGCTTGAGGATATCAAGCAACACCAAAACATCCTCCCCCGCACCTTCCCCCTGCACCCGTACCATGCGAGCAATCAAGCGATAATTATGGTCAACCTTGCGCTTGAGATAAGGATACAGGCGCTTGAAATGAGCTTGGGCTTGATCGACACTCTGAGGCAACAGTTCATCACAGAATCGATTAATGTGGGTCTCCAGATTATGCTGCTTGGCTTTGTGCTTAACTTGATCTGTGCGATAAACGTACATGAACTTAATTGGGTTCAGAGAGTAGGAATAGTTTAAATTCTAGTGGATCGTTAATTCCCCTGTCGTTACCCTGATAGGAAGATACTCAGGACAAGCAACGAGTCGGCAGTGGGGAGTAAGAACAACCTAAGATTTAATCTAATCTTTGATTTTTATGTGATTCAGATCACCAATATTTGGTGCTTTATACCCTTATAGTTAAGAAATATTCTCAATAGATACCAATACTCCCAATCTTCATTTGCGATAATAGAGTAATCTAACTATGACTTATTTTTTAGATCGGAATCGTCGCGCCATTGCTCTATATCGCAATGTACCCGTTACAGCCCTCACCATCCTTAGTGCAATTTTCGCGATGATTCTTGCTTCTGCGACTTGGCAATGGGAGCGGCGCGAATTGAGAAACAGCTTACAGATTCAAGCCGATCGTCTTCAACATTCCTTAGAACAACAATTCTCTACTCAACAAAAAATCCGTCCAGAGCAGATTGAAAAGCTGACCTCAAGTGAATTAATTCAGGCATTACTAGAACACTCCCTACGGGGGCTGAATCTAACCGAGCTAGAGATTTATTTTTGGCAAGGTAACCTGAAACAAGAGCTAGAACCCGTAGCGCTCTATAAAGTGAATGAGCGATTATTTGTCAACAATCTTGAGGAAAACCCTCCAAGTCTAATTGGTCGGGGGTGGTTATGTCCAGAATTTGCCCCTCCGACGAGTTCAGCCTCTGGGCAAGCATTTCGTCAACTGCGGCGATCGCGAAATTCCGTGACGCTACCCTGTCAGCGATCGCTAAAGGTGAGCGATCGTGAAATTTCTTGGTTGCTGATCCCCACTGCTCAATACATTGCCCCCGATCAATATTGGCGGACTTGGAGCATCATTATCGGCAGTACAGCTTTAATTACCTTTCTGAGCATTTATCTCAGAGCTTCTCAGCGCTACATGCTACAGATTGAACAACTCCTCAGAAAGCAAACGGAGAAAGCCAATACTCTACAAGAGACTTTAACTGAATTACAAAACACTCAAGCCATGCTCGTTCACAGCGAACGCATGTCGGCGTTGGGCCAAATGTTAGCGGGTATCATTCATGAAATCAAGAACCCCCTCCATTTTCTCGGGGGTAACTTAGTGCCACTTCAAGACTACTGCGAATCTCTTTTAACCCTCCTCAAGTTATATCAAGAATATTATCCCGAACCAGTCGAAGCCATTGTTGACTATAGTGAGGAATCCGATCTCGAATTTATGATGGAAGACTTTCCAGATTTACTCAAGTCCATGAAGGTGGGAACCGAACGCATCGCCCAGATTGTTCAATCCATGCGGACTTTTTCTCATGTTGATGAATCTACCATGAAACCGGTAGATATCCATGAAGGTTTAGACAGTACTTTATTGATCTTATACAATCGATTAAAAGCCAAAGATTATCGTTCTGAAATTGCAGTCATCAAAGAATATGGAGAGATTCCGAAAGTCGAGGGTTACAGTGGGCAAATCAACCAAGTGTTTCTGAATATTATCGCCAATGCAATTGATGTACTCGATGAGCGAAGCAAAAAACAGAAAGAGCAGGACATTTATCTCGAAAAAGGTCAAATTAAAATTCAAACTTCTGTGGCAAGAGAAAACCAAGTGCAAATCAAAATTGTTGACAATGGCTCAGGAATGTCTGATGAAGTAAAAGCGAAAATATTTGAACCATTCTTCACTACAAAATCTGCGGATAAGGGAACCGGTTTAGGGATGTCGATTAGCTATAAAATAATTGTTGATAAGCACAGTGGTAAGCTATTGTGCCAGTCTAAAATGGGAGAAGGAACCACTTTCTCGATCAATCTACCGATATCGCGATCGCCATCCCCAAGTAAAGTTGGATCTCAATCCCTATCTGCAACTCAACTCAATACGTGCAACTATGCTATCGTGCTAGGCGCTAGTCATGGATCATCTCCATTGGTCACCAGTTAAGCTCAAAATCCTTAGTGTTAAGTACCCAAGACAAAAGGCGTAAGAAAGCACAATTATCTTATGCTAGTGCAATGAAACATCCATTGGATTGACAACGAAGAAAAAAATGTTGGTGTTCATACATCATTCAAATCTTCCAGAAAAAATGAAGAAAAGTAGAAAAAATGCGCTTAAATAGCTCAGGTTTTAAAGTAAAAAAGATAGATGCTTGGGTCAATTGGTCTAAGAGTATAGATGAGTTGATCTCGGAACAAAGATATGGAGTGGAGTATCAACCGATTGTTGAAGTCAAGAGTCAAGAGATCTATGGATTCGAGTGTTTAGCCCGATTTTTTGATGCTTCTAATCAAGCCATTCCACCAGATATAGTATATCGAGCTTTACACAACACACCTCTCCAACTCTGTGAGGTTGAATATCAACAAAAAATACTGCAATTAGCTCATGCTCCCAAGAAGACGAAGCTTTTTGTCAACCTCGATCAAGATTCGTATTTTTCCTGTAGTAGAGAACAATACACAACCCATTCTGGAAAAAATCCATTTCTAGAGTTATTTCATAATTATCAAACTGGTGATGGGATTGTCGTTGAGTTAATTGAAAATACTGAAATCAATCATGCTATGATGAGTTTGTCTATGATCCATGAATTATCAAATGCCACAATTGAGACGGCTCTTGATGATGTTTGTAATCCACAATCGATGATCTCCACATCGGTTATGCAACTGGTCGATTTTATTAAACTGGATCGATATGTTGTGCAGAATAAACAAAATAAAAATCTAATTTGTTTAGTTCAGTTCTTGACTAATTATGTGCATAGTACAGGAAAAAAAATCATTTTAGAAGGGGTGGAAACCGAAGAGGATTTGGCCTTTGCACGACGAATGCAAATTGATTACGTTCAAGGTTTTTTATATCGCGATCGGTTTATCAATATATCTTAGAGGAGGGAAACCAATGGAAAGGTTATGATGAAAGGATTGAATAATATAGCGCTTTGCGCTAGGGAATAGGGAATAGGGAATAGGGAATAGGCTTTTGGTACATAGCTTTGAGGATTCAAAACTGTCCCTCATAACAGCGCAAAGCGCTGTATTCTTCTATCCAACATTAATAATCGACTGCCACAAGGAAATTTTGAACACGACTCAACTTATTGACTACTTTACTATTACTCCTAAAAAATACTATGTATAAGATATTGAAAGCAACCTATCACAATGGCAGTCTAGTTCTCGATCAACACCTAGAATCAATGATGGAGGGCAAAACATTTAAAGTCGTTTTGCTAGAATTGGATGAAGTTGATTTGAAAAAGCAAAGATTTTTGCGATTAGTCGATCAGCATTCTTTTCACTTGTCTAAAGATTATCAGTTTAAGCGAGATAAGCTTTATGAGCGATAAAGTTTTTTTAGATACTAATCTTTGGGTTTATCTCTATGCTAAAGAACCTGAAGGCAAATATCTTAAAGTGAAGCAGATTATTGAACTCAAATTTTAGGAGAACTCTTTAATGTTTTGATAAGAAAGAAGCTTGTCGAGGACAAGGAATCTCAAGAAATTGTATTAGAGTTAGTCAGCAATTTTACCATTTCAGAAATAGATACTCTTAAAGTGCTTCAAGCATTAGAGATACAGCGCTTTGCGCTGTGATGGGGGGATAGGGGGATAGGGGGAGCAAACAACAGACTTGGTAGAAGCTCTGAGCTGTTCTAGATATTGTTAAAAACCGTCATTAATGTACCTCATAGCAGAGGAAACTGCTGTAAAATCTAGATACCAATACTCTTATTGGGATAGCTTGATTATTGCGACTGCTTTAATTCTCGATTGTGCAATCTTGTACTCAGAAGATTTGCACTACGATCAATTCATTCAAGAAAAAATGAGAATTGTCAATCCATTTATGTAAAATGCCTGGAGACATCCGATCGCCTACTGTACGACCTGAGATCCATGACTGCGGGGATCGGAAACCATGGGGACTTCGTTTCGCGAACCCGATTCTAGGCTGGATACTTTGCCGATATTGCCAGCGTCGGGAATGGGGACACCAGCCACAAGAGCGTCTAATTTACCCTTGAGAATGGGTTTTGGTAATTCGCCAATTGTTTCGGCGATCGCCTCTCCCTGACGATCTAAAAATACAAAATGGGGAATACCATCGACGCGATAGGCATCCATTTCTGGCAACCATTTGGTATTATCCACATTCAACATGACAAAATTGACTTGTTCCCCATAGCCCTCTCGCAACGCTACCATATCAGGAACCATAGCTTGACAACTTAAACACCAATTGGCATAAAATTCCATTAACGTCGGCTTCTCATTTTCTAGGGCAACTTCTAGCGGTGTAGAGGTTTCGGCCAACTCAGACAGAGAAGTAGAGGGATTTTGGGTTTGTAGACCTAGAAACAAAGCTACACTTAAGGCGATCGCCGTTAACGCCACCACCAGATTACGGATGCGAGTCGCCATAGGAGCTTGGGTATTGAGATCGGCAACAGGTTCAGTCATAGAGGATCAATAGGAGTAACAGGTTTAGGTGGTAAGTGAATTTTCAAGGGCGATCGCCACAGGAATCATTATCCTTGATATTTAGAGCTTAACGGAAATAGACGACTCTGGCATTAGTAAAACCTTGCGATCTCAATAGTGCAGACTGACTCTCAGCACGATCGCGATTGTCATAGGCTTGTATATAAACAAATCTCCCTCTTCGATTTCGAGTTTGTATAGCGCTGGGATACCGTATGCGGATTTGTTGATAGATAAAATTGTTACCGGTTGGAATCACTACGACATATCCTTGGAGTGTTACGCGGGGAAAAGTATTGTTTCCTGTGGCTATTGGGTCTGATCCTAAGCCTAATTCTGCTAGAGTTCTGCTATCAGCTATGCCACTAGGAAATAAACCTCTTAAGCGCTGAAACTGCTCCACAGCATCTGTTGTCAGTTGGCCATAGATTCCATCAATTGTGCCCCGATACAATCTTAGATCTTGCAGTCTACTTTGCAGTAGCTGAATCTGCCAGATCGGAGAACTGGGTGTTACTTGTTGTAATCCAAAGGGTTGATTAAAGTTGGGTTGACCCAGAGCAGGATTAAAGGAATTCGGAAGGGGATCGCCAAAAGTGAAACCGGGTGTAAAAGATGGCGTATTAAAAGGTGCTGGAGGAGGGGGCAGAATTTGAGGGAACGTATTGAATCCTGCTTGTGGCAATTGGTTGAACAAGGTCCGATTGATCGCAGATTGAGTTTCCGAACCCACTATGCCATCGACCCCAATACCAGCATCACGTTGGAAACTGAGTACTGCTTGCTCAGTTACTCCATCAAAGATTCTGGTGATGGGGCCTCGATAGTATCCTAATAGCTGGAGATTTTGCTGAAGTTGTGCTACATCTGTGCCAGAATCTCCGAATCGTAGAGCTAGAGCTACTTGCGCTAAAGTCAAGATCGCCAGCGTGATGCCTAAAGAGAGTAATCGTAGGATCAATCGACTAGAAATTGGTTTAGCCAGCAACTGTTGCCAAAATTGCTGGATTGATTTTCGTAAAACCCGTTCGGTGCTGGTCGGGTCTTGATAGGCTAGGGCTAGATGGAGATAGGCTAGAGAGTCCATAGAGAGTAGGAGATCTTAATCCAGGTGTCGATGCTGCCCCTATTTTAGGCGATCTTTTCGAGCAAAATGACTCAAGATTGCTCACTTGTAATTTCTTTGGCTCAGGGGGCTCTCACGTAAAGTCTCCGATACGTTTGGAAGCCCCGTCGCTGTCTTCGCGGGGATTGGTTACCTAGAGAAACTCAGCGAATATCTTCTGGACTAATACCATACCTCTGTTGCGCTCTGGATATGGCTTCTTGGGTTAGGGGGCCTAAGATGCCATCTAAGGGGCCATCATACAATCCCCTGGCTTTTAAACGGCGCTGTAATTCTAGAACTTGGGGATCTGACCTTGAACTTAAGGACTGACCCACTGGCGCTCCATTTTCGAGTTGTGCTTGAGTGCGGCGGCCATAAATACCATCTGGGGTTAAGCCTTGGACTTCTTGATAGGAGCGAACCGCTTCCTCGGTTAAGGAACCATATAATCCCGTAATGGGGCCATTAAAAAAGCCTTTGGCCATCAGGTTTTCCTGTAGAGCTGTGACTTCCGGGCCGCGATCGCCGCGCTGGAGTACGGGAGAATTGTCTAATGTCGATCTCTGGGTTCCTCCCGAACGCAATCGACTCCAAGTTTCTGCTCCCACAATACCATCGGGAATTAGGCCCCGATCTTGTTGAAATCGGATGACCGCCTCCTGGGTCAGTTCCCGAAATCGTCCTGTCGGTTGTAAATTAAAATACCCTAAATCTTGGAGTCGTTGCTGCAATTCCCGCACTTGTGGCCCATCATCTCCTATTTCTATAGCTCTGACTGAGAGAGTCAACGACCCTAGAATCAGGATTATTGTTAGCAAGCTTTGGATTAAGCGAGAACCCGAAGAGATGAATTTACCAAATGGTAACACAAGGGTAAACATGGATTGAGTTGGTGTCAATTAGTGCATTTGTCGATCGATCAACCAAGCGCAAATACCAGCAAATAGGGTAATAGCTAAACCGACTAGGGGATGTTGCCCTTGACTGACGGCAAAAGAAGTTACAATACCTGCACCGATACTGCCAGTAACGATCGCTTCGAGCCAATCCGAATCAGAAGACTTATTATACATAAAAGATAATTTCTGGATGAGTGCCGATCAATTTTGTCTTCTCAGGGTATCACCCAAGTTTCTTTTCCGTGCATAATTTCCCCTCAATTGCAATCAAGCTTGAGGTTTAGAGATATTTCTTAACATTTAAGGCGATTTGCGCTAGGCAATAGGCAACAGGCAATATCTTGTATTACTTAGGGTCTGAGGCTTCAAGCTGTACTTCATAGCAGAGAGAATTGCATCTCCATTCCCCATTCCCCATTCCCCATTCCCTTCTATTCCACTTTCTCCACATTTCCCCCTTTCACCCAGGCATCTCGAGAAGCAACCCGAACTTTTTGCCAAATCTTATCTTCACTTTCTCCAATCACATACAACGTTTCGTTATAACCGATTCCACCAATAGACCCCGACTCATAACTGGGGGAATTCCGCAAGATCAGACCATCGGGCCAAGTGACTCTCGCTTTGTAGGCTCCTTCTGGAAGTTCTGGTTCTTTTGGCTTTTGGACTTCAGCAGGAGTAGACAGGGAAGCAGAAGCCGGTTTAGCCTCTTGTGCCTCTGGAAATTCGGGTTTGGGAGGGTCAATGGTCATTCTGGCCATAAAATAACGGGCAGCGGCTAATCCACCGACTAACATCAGGGCGATCGCCAACGCGATCCCCAAAAATACTTGAAAAAATCCGGAAACTAATCTACCAACCATAAGAATAAATCTGGAAAATAATAACGACTACAAGGGCGGTTTTAAACCACTTGAACGAGAGGCAAGTCTTGCTTTACCGGAAGCTGCCCAAGATTGTAACAATTCAATTTGTTCTTGAGCCGTGCGAGCTAAGGGGACAATTTGACTGGCTGCCTCTAGGATATCATCGGTAGTAAAATCCCGGTTTTGACTAAAGCCAATGTGCATGGCTTCTACAATCATTTGTTCAATTTCTGCCCCCGAAAAATCAGGGGTTTCATAGGCAAGACGTTTTAACTCATAATTTCTCAGACTTTGGGGACGCAACCGAGAGAGATGAACTTCAAAAATGGCTTGTCGTTCTTCTTGGGTGGGGAGTCCCACGAAAAAGATTTCATCAAATCGCCCTTTGCGTAATAGTTCTGGGGGTAAACTTTGGATATTATTAGCGGTGGCAACGACAAAAACCGGTGAAGTTTTTTCTGCTAACCAAGTGACAAAGGTTCCGAATACCCGATTCGTTGTGCCTGCATCTCCCCGCGATCCCATGCCACTAAAGGCTTTATCAATTTCGTCAATCCATAAAATACAAGGAGCGAGAGCTTCAGCTAGTTGAATCATTTGCCGGGTTCTCGATTCCGATTCTCCCACGAGTCCGGCAAATAGTCGTCCCACATCGAGGCGCAGGAGGGGAAGATGCCAATGGTGGGCGATCGCTTTTGCTGTCAGGGATTTCCCGGTTCCTTGAATGCCCACCAACAGTAAACCACGGGGATGGGGCAGTCCGTAGGCTCTGGCTTGCTCGGAAAACCCGCCACCGCGCCGCAGGAGCCAATCTTTGAGGTTTTCTAAACCGCCAATGTCAGAAATTTGTTCTTGAGCGGGATAAAAGTCTAGGATTTGGGTTTGGCGAATGGTTTGCCGTTTTTCTTCTAAAATTAGGTCTACATCTTCCGGGCGCAATTCCCCATGGGTGGCGATCGCTTTTCCCAATACCCGGCGAATGCGCTCTAGGGAAAGACCTTGACAACACCGGACAATTTCTTCCAGGACTTCTTGCTCAATAACTTGCCCTAATCCCATCAGTAACCGGCTCACTTCTTCCCGAATGTCTCCACTCTGGGGTAAGGGAAACTCTAAGACAGTAATCACTTCGGTTAAGTCGGTGGGGATGGCAATTTCTGGAGCCAGAATCACCAGGTTTTTGGCTTCCGATTTGAGGCTGCGGGCTAAATTTCTCAGTTTCCGCGATATGGAAACATCCTCTAAAAAGCGCTGAAAATCCCGGAGAACAAAAATTCCAGCGGCTGTGGGGGGAACTTTCTGGACGAATTCTAAGGCTTGGAGGGGATTGCGACGACCAAACCCGTTATCATTGGGGTTGCCTTGATAACCATCGACGAAATCCCAGGTATAGACTCCTCGACTGCCGAGGTTTTTGGCCGATTCGGCGATCGCCCTTTCCACCCGTTCTTCTTCGGCGGTGGGAATATAGATGATCGGATAGCGCGATCGCAGCAGTAGTTCAAATTCTTCCTTAAAACTCATGGACTATCAAGTTGTGCGGGTATAGGAGACTCAGTTTAAATACGGTAAATTTATAGTATAGACTCCCCTTACCCGCCCATAGCGCTATAAAACCGACGCACCTCGGCCAATCGCTGAAACAACGCATTTTCGTTCCGAGCGTCGGAGTCAGTCAGGGAGAGGTTTTTAGCGTTATTTGCTTGTTTTTTTGCCCCGTTGACCAGCCCTATATTGTACAATTTAGGGAGTGCGTCGGATTTGGCTCCTGAAACCCTTACAGGGCAAGGGCTGCCAGACCAGCCCCCCAACCGACTGGGTTAAGTCGGATTAGTTGGAAAAAAATGAAGTCGTGATTAACTCGATGAATTAATCATCCCCAACCGACTGGGTTAAGTCGGATTAGTTGGAAAAAACAGCTCTAAGCTAAATCCGTTGCCTTCTATATCCTCCCCAACCGACTGGGTTAAGTCGGATTAGTTGGAAAGCTTGGGGTCGGTGGTGGTACACCGCCTCAAGGCGTTACCCCAACCGACTGGGTTAAGTCGGATTAGTTGGAAAGAAATGCGATCGCGCTACTTACCCCAATGGAGGCGATCCCCAACCGACTGGGTTAAGTCGGATTAGTTGGAAAGTTAATATGGTCAATTTCGGCTTCAGACCATTCAATCCCCAACCGACTGGGTTAAGTCGGATTAGTTGGAAAGGCTATATTGAGGAATTTGTGGAAATGAAATTATTACTCCCCAACCGACTGGGTTAAGTCGGATTAGTTGGAAAGCGCTAGTGTTACCTTCCGAGTATTTCGTTTCAACCTCGTCTCCCCCAACCGACTGGGTTAAGTCGGATTAGTTGGAAAGCTGAGAAGGAGTTGAATCAAGTGGCTCATTTTGACCCCAACCGACTGGGTTAAGTCGGATTAGTTGGAAAGACGAAAAAGCTCATGGCACAAGCGTTAGACATCGTAAACCCCAACCGACTGGGTTAAGTCGGATTAGTTGGAAAGCTTCAAGAAACCGGGTTTCTAAACACCCAACCGCTTGCGTTAAATTAGAATAGTTAAAAACTCGGTAGGGGCAAGAAACTTTTCGCCCCTACCGAATTTTAATAGTTTCGGCTGTCGCCGACATGAAAATTGTTAATTGATACTATGACTCAACGCACTCCCCAAAACCTGAACATTAGACCCCTAGCGCCCTATGAAGACCGATTACTCAATGCTTTAGCCTTTTTCCGTACCCAGCGCCAACCCGAAAATCAGGCCCATCATTGCCTCAGTATGTACTTGCGCCAGTCAGAAGCCAGAATCATGGGTGAAGTTGGATTTTACGCCCGGTTAGTCGGGATGGAACCCTGGCAGTTTTTAGAATTACTCTATCAAGATGGCGATCGCGCCGAAGCCCTGATTCAAGAAGCCACTGGTTCTGGAGTAAAAGAGACATTTAAAAATTAAAAATTATTACCGTAGTGCCTTGACCAGGATAAAATCGTGCATTGTCGATAGATGTAGGGTATGGGTAATTTCTTCCCCATCCTCCCCATCTCCATATCTCCGCATCTCCCCATCTCCATATCTCCCCATCTCCCCATCTCCCCATCTCCCCATCTCCGCATCTCCCCATCCCCCCATCTCCGCATCTCCGCATCTCCCCATCCCCCATCTCCCTATCCCTGACTTGCAGCTATCTTGATCACTTGTAACAACGTAGAAACAGCCAATTCAGAATCAGGAGAAACCAAACAAGGGAATACCAACAATCCCGGAATTTGATTTGCCATTTGAGTCGTTTCCTGACTGAGGGCAATCAGGGGTAAATAACATAACGATTCTGATTGACGCAGAGCATTTAAATACCCCCAAACATCCTCTAAACCGGCATCATTGAAGACTAAAACATGAGGTTTCCAAACTCTGGCTAAGATTTCAGCTTGATCTAAATCTTCCGCTTCCAAGAGACGGCAATCTTTACCTCTCAAGGCGTGACATCCCCGTACCCATTCTTGATAGGTTCCCTTTTGCGGTGTCCCGGGAGATAGGCATAATAGGGTTAATTTTTGCGGGAAAGAGGACTCGATTTCAGTTTCTGAGGGTTGATCGAGCAATTCTGAGGGTAAGAGAAGAGTCAATTCTGCACCTTCGTTGGGTTTGAAGGAACACATCAGATCGCCCCCATGGAGTTGGGCAAGTTGGCTGACAATGACTAATCCTAATTCCCAAGTGGAGGAAGAGGGGGAGGCCTTCGGTTGACCAGAAGAAGGTATCCAAGGGGTAAGATTGATGGGGGTGGTTAAGTGAGGATTGGTTAAGCGAAAGCTAATCCAAAATCCCCCTTGAGATCCAATCTCAAGTTCGAGAGCTATGGGGAGAGGCTGGGGAGAGCGATCGTGCAACCCATCGCCGATCGCCCATACGTTATACGATAATAGTCGATTGAGCATTTGCCGCACCCAAAATTCATCAGCCATCACATCAGTAAGATCGGGATCTGGGCTGAGGTTGAGGTAGAGCGGTTCAACCCGATCTTGCACCAGCTCTTGAAAGCTAGCCAAGATGCGATCGCATAATTGGGAGAGCTTAACTGGCGATTTCTTTAACACGACTTCTCCTAGCTCGAGCTGTGTCCAAGTCACCACATCATCAGTCATCATCCTCAGTTGTTTGGCTCCTTGATGAATCAAACTTAAATACTGCTGTTGTCGAGGTTCACTGAGGGAGTGATGGGGATGGGATAATAGGTTGGATAAGCCTAAGATTGAGGTAATTGGTGTTTTTAGAGCATGGCTGATATAGGCTAAGATCTGGTCTTTGGCATGGTTTTCCTTGACCAATTGAGTAACGCGAGTCAAGAGAGTTTGAAGTTGCCAGTCGGCTGGAGACTCTGGAGAGAGCTGGGAGAGAGCGTCTGTATGGGAGGAGGAAAACAGGGATGAGGGGAGGGTTTGGGAGAAGGGGTGAGTATCCAAGGTGCGATCGCTGAGGAAGATCTCCCGTCCTCCTGCTTCCCTTAGCTCTAGCCCATGAGCCGCTTTCCGATCTAAGGAATATTGAAGCAAGCGTTGGTTATCGAGCAATCCCACAAATTCCCGTTCCTGATTGATGAGAGCATAATGGCAGGCGATCGCAGGATTAAACTGTTGGAGTTGCTCCTGAAGTGCGCCGATCTCGAGATCGCTAGCAAAACAGGCGATCGATTCTAATATCGGTTCTCCAATTTGGTATAATTGAGGGTTGATTTTGAGTAAAGAGGGAGTATGAATCCCTTGGGAGTCTTGATGCAGCCAATAAGGTAACCACCGGGAAAACTGGATACAGGCGATCGGGAATTGGGCAGGATCGATAACCACAAGCAGCTCTCGATCGGTTAAACTCCATTCCATTAAAGCCCTTTCGAGCAGAGTGGTTTGTGGACAGACAACCACTGGAGACGTAAAAGCTTGGAGCAAAGGAGGGTTCATGAATGTTAGGTAACCACAATGTCAGCAACACCTGGTGGCTTCAGCCTGAAATCAGTAAGCGATCGCTCACCTAATTCTGGATCGTTAACCAGAATTTCAGGGAGGTAGCCCTAAGCAGACCGGAAAACTTCCCAGAAACATAACAATTTATTTACAATTAAGTCTAGAATGTTTACATTGATATCAAGACTTGTAAAAAACAAATTTACTCAATTATTGACGCAACGCTTTTTTCTATAGGCGAAGCCGATACCTGTAGTTTCTTTTAACACCTTGGCGTGCCCTCTAAACTGTCTATCTGTATCTTTGTCCGATCCGCGTCCCTTGGCGATGCTTTAGAGCAATGCCTAGAAGACACTCGCCATGTTCACACTCGCTTATTTTCTGAAAGTGAGTTAATCGAATATGTCGATCAGCACAGACAGCAAATTGACTGTTTGGTGGTAGAACAGACCCCTGAGATATCGGAACTCTTAGGTAAACTGCGGCAACAAAAAACCTATCTACCTCTAGTGGCGATCGGGGAATCTATGGCACAAAGACTACCTCTAGAAATCCACGCAAAGAATCAAGAAGAAGCGGATAGTTTAGATGTTCCCGATCTAATAGGGATAAGGCGATTATACCATGATGCCGTTCTAGAAGTCACGGCCGAGCAACTGCAAGAAGTTCCCTCGGTCATCAATCAAGCGATCGCCAAATTTCTGGAACTATCAACCACCCAAAAATCGACCAGCGCACAACCGGGAAACGAGATCGATGCGATCGCCATTCAACATTCCCTAAAACGTCAACAGCGACGTTTAGCTGAGAAACTTAAAGAACGACTAGGATATCTCGGCGTGTATTACAAACGAGACCCCAAAAACTTTTTCCGTCGTTTATCTTATGAAAAACAACAAGACTTACTCAATTGCTTAAAAAAAGACTATGAGGATATAATACTGAACTACTTCTCCGATGATGAAGGAACTAACTCCAAAATCGACGAGTTTGTAAACATCGCTTTTTTTGCCGATATTTCTGTGTCTCAAATTGTTGAAATTCACATGGAACTAATGGAAGAATTTTCCAAACAATTACAGCTAGAAGGACGGAGTGAAGAGATTTTACTTGACTATCGTTTAACCCTCATTGATACTATTGCCCATTTGTGTGAAATGTATCGCCGCTCAATTCCTCGCGAATCCTAAATTCTTGTTAATTCATAGTCCTGAATGACAACACTATCTAAAACCCTTTGACACAGAACAACCATGAGTCCCCTAAAAAAAACCTACATTCTCAAACTCTATGTTGCTGGAAATACCCCCAACTCAGTACGCGCTCTAAAAACACTGAACGACATTCTCGAACAAGAATTTCAAGGGGTTTATGCCCTCAAAGTGATTGATGTTCTTAAAAACCCACAACTTGCCGAAGAAGACAAAATTCTCGCCACGCCCACCCTTGCCAAAATACTCCCCCCTCCTGTCCGTAAAATCATTGGAGATCTCTCAGATCGCGAAAAAGTGTTGATTGGACTCGATTTATTATATGATGAACTGCGCGATGATGAAGGTCTAGGATAAATCTGGGATAAAACAGCAATGACCAAGACCATTTGTTTTTTTCATCATCTCTTTTATTATTCTAATTTAGAGCTATATCACCTATGAGTACATTTGATCAAATTAGCGAACCAGAAAAGACTCCCCCTAAAAAACTTACTGGAATCACCAAAATCAGAACTCTAATTGAAGGTTTTGATGACATCAGTCATGGAGGACTACCCCAAGGTCGCAGCACCCTAGTCAGTGGGACATCAGGGACAGGTAAAACCATGCTGACAATCCAATTTCTCTACAATGGAATTACCTATTTTAATGAACCCGGTATTTTTGTCACCTTTGAAGAATCGCCTACAGATATTATTCAAAACTCCGCCAGTTTTGGTTGGGACTTACAGCAACTCATAGATGATGGCAAACTCTTTATATTAGATGCATCTCCTGACCCAGAAGGTCAAGATATTGTTGGCAACTTTGACCTTTCTGCCCTGATAGAACGGCTTCAATACGCCATTCGTAAATACAAAGCCAAGCGCGTCTCCATTGACTCCGTAACTGCTGTATTTCAACAATATGATGCCGCTTCTGTGGTGCGCCGAGAAATTTTTCGCCTCGTCGCCAGACTCAAACAACTCGGTGTCACCACCGTCATGACAACAGAACGGGAAGAAGAATATGGGCCAGTTGCTCGTTTTGGGGTAGAAGAATTTGTCTCCGATAATGTAGTTATTGTTCGCAACGCCTTAGAAGGAGAACGACGACGACGAACCGTAGAAATCCTCAAACTTCGAGGAACAACACACATGAAAGGAGAATATCCCTTTACCATTACCGATAATGGAATTAATATCTTTCCGCTCGGTGCGATGCGACTTACTCAACGCTCTTCTAATGCTAGGGTTTCTTCCGGAGTTAGCACTTTAGATGAAATGTGTGGTGGCGGATTTTTCAAAGATTCGATTATTTTAGCCACTGGAGCAACGGGAACCGGTAAAACTCTATTGGTTAGTAAATTTCTAGAAAATGCCTGTAAGAATTCAGAACGAGCCATTTTATTTGCCTATGAAGAATCGAGGGCCCAGCTTTTCCGGAATGCGAACTCTTGGGGAATTGATTTTGAAGAATTAGAAAATCAAGGGTTGCTGAAAATTCTGTGTGCCTATCCAGAGTCAGCAGGATTAGAAGATCACTTGCAATTGATTAAATCTAAAATTACAGAATTCAAACCGTCTCGGATTGCCATTGATTCCCTGTCTGCCTTAGCACGAGGGGTGAGTAATAATGCTTTCCGTCAATTTGTGATTGGGGTGACAGGATATGCAAAACAGGAAGAAATCACCGGTTTCTTTACTAACACGACGGATCAGTTTATGGGGTCTCATTCGATTACTGAATCTCATATTTCTACGATTACGGATACAATTTTAATGCTGCAATATGTGGAAATTCGTGGGGAAATGTCGCGAGCGATCAATGTCTTCAAGATGCGTGGATCGTGGCATGATAAAGGCATTCGAGAATATGCGATTACAGAACATGGTGCAGAAATTAAGGATTCTTTCCGGAACTATGAAGGAATTATCAGTGGTTCACCGAGTCGAATTTCTGTGAATGAAAAAAGTGAACTTTCTCGAATTATGCGCGGGGTTCAGAATAAGGAAGAAGAAGATATGTTATAGCGCGATGCTGTAGGGAATAGGAAATAGGGAGGCTGTCAAATTTATTCTAGAGAGAGTTGGGCAAAATGTTCCAACAACAGACGATGGATAAAAATGTAGCCTCCACCCACTTTTTGTAAGAAAATGAGACTGGTAGCATAATCGAGAAAGCGGGCATAATTCCAAGGAACTTTTCCAGAACCATAGAGAATAACTCGCAGAGTAAAGTGTTGTAGACAGGCGCTGCTACTAGGGGAAAATAAACCGATTAATAAACCGGCGATCGCGCCAAACAAGGTTGGGTGTCCTACAATTTTCGCTAGGACGATTAAGGTACAGATGCCTAGGATTGCAAATAGGGAGGCGTTTCGAGCGCTTAACCAGATACCTTGATTGGGTACAGTGTGGGTATTGATGTCTCCTCCAGTTAAGCCCCTGAGTAAAATAAACATCACGCCTAAATTTAATCCAGATAGCCAAAAAATTAATAGCTCCTTAACTGCCATATTTAAGCCATAAATGACATTAAAGATTAAGGCAACACTTAAAGCATAAAATCCACCCGCAATCAATCCCACTCGCAATCCTGGAATCAGATTGATCCTCATTTTGTGCCAAGACCACTTCATTTTTTCTACGGGTTCAATCCGAGGTAACACCCACATTAAAATAATCCCTCCCGCTAGTCCTCCAGCAATGCCTAAAATTGCTCCAGAGAGTAATCCGATATGACGACCAGCAATATGTCCGACACTACACCCAATTCCTAAAGCGCTGAAGATACCACCAATGAGGGCAATTAAAGCGCAATATCTCAATTTTTCAGATTTTGTCTTTAAGAAACTCGGTTGCATTCGTTCGATTAAAAACACCGTTTGTGATTCTTTGACCATCCATTGGGCGAGTTGGATTAACCCGTTCTTGGTTTGAGCCTTAGAATAAAAATGTTCACCGATTTTTCGGCTAAACATGCGTTCAATATAAGCATCAAATAAATGAGTATGATATTGTTCTTTAGTCTGCTTAGGGAAATCATCATAACTCATTCCTTGATAGGCTAAAGCCATGATATTCAGCATTAGGGGAGATTGGGCTAAATCTTGTAAAATGATATCGCTTTGCATGGCTTGCCGTAATCCGGATAAGTCCGAGCCACAAAATTGTAAATACTGTTCAATGCGATCCTGGGTTAGAGGTTGGAGATAAATAGCCGCTAAAACGTGCAATTTTTGCGAGAGTTGATCGTAGTCTTTGTAGCGACTACAAATGACAACTTCTAGAGTGCCATGGTTTTGCATAAATTCATTTAAGGCAGTGACGCAAGCTTGGCGCTTGTTGGCAGCGACTTCATCTAAGCCATCGAGTAACAGGAGGAGAGCAGAGTCGTCGATCCAATTTTGGCTGATTTCTTTCGGGATTTGATACTTGGTATAGAGTTCCTGAATTAACCAATCTAAAATGGATTGTTGTTCGCCTAACCAAGAGGATAAGTTAAACACAACTGGGATGGGGAGATGGCGATCTTGATTGGCTCGATGAATGAATTCCTGTGCTAATTCTAAAAGGGTGGTGGTTTTTCCAGAACCAGGTTCGCCTAAGATGAGGAGCGATCGCCCCATACCCAAAGCCTCAAATTTTTCTATTGCCGAATAGTGAGTCACAGGAAACTGTTGCATTTGCTCGGTGTTTTCCCAAACTAAGCCCCAAGGATGGGCGATCGCATCATAGCGCTCTTCAATCCCCAACTCTAGTAATACCTGTCCATGGAGCGAAGCCTCCAAAACCCCTTTCACCCAATATAGATTCACCTTATTGAGTAAAATTTGACGATTGCGAAGTTCTAAGCGACTTAAATTGGATTGAGGGGTTAACTGAACTTCTGTTTTTTTCCATACTAAGGGCAAGTAGGCGGGATTCTGGAAAATAACGGGTAACCAAGTGGCACAAGGAAATCGATCTTCTAAACCCTGTAATTTTTCCCGTGCCAATCTCACGGACTCATATAACTGGGTTTCTTGAGAGAACTGATACAAAAAATGCTCTAAAAACTGGTGAGCGACGCGATCGGGGACTTGCTCGCGCATGACAATTATTTGCGGCAAATTGAGAGCGGCTAACTGTTGAGCTAAACCTAAGCCATCGCAGGAATTGAAAATGGCTAATTTCAATCCGCGATCGATACTGCGATTTAAGGCATATTTCAACTGGTCTAAATTTAAACGTTCCTGGGGATTGAGTTGAAACTGACCTCCGGATGCACTGGAACTATGACCGGCAAAAAAGAAAACATCCCAAGGTTCGGACCATAGGCGATCGTGCAGTTGGGAAAAACTGGGACACTCTAGATAAGTAATTTGAGCATTAGGCAGGCGATCTAAACTATGTCGATCGGCAGCTAAGTTTAATCCCCGATCTTCGCCAAATACGGCTAAAATATTCGCTGTTCCCTGGAGGGTGAGTTCTGGTTTTACGCCTTGATAGTCGAGTAAACTGAGGGCAATTTCGGCATGGGGATAGCGCTGCCAAAAGTCCCAAACTGTCCAAGGGAGTCTCTGGAGAATCCAGTCTTGAGTTTGGATAATAATGCGTACTGGGGTTTGGCGATCTAGGGTTTCAAGGATGGCTTCGCGTAAATCAAGAATATTAGGTTGGCGTAACCAGTGGTTAAAGTGCGATCGCAACTTCTCCGCTGCTTCTCGACAGTTGTGGTGCGCTTCTGGAATGCCCAAATGGGTAATTGGCATCGTCGGAATCCGAATCCGAGTATCCAAACCTGCCAACCGATGATAGGCTGACACCCACTGCTGATAAAGGAGGGGTAAATCGGGAGCTGCATCTAAACACCGGCTCAACTCAAGCTGTGGGGTTCGTCCTTCCTCACCTAGTTGTAGCGTGACTGGAAACCCTCGATCAAAATCCCCAGAGCCAATTTTGAAAACGATGCGTTTATTCACTCCACTCTATCCTGACTATCGATCTCTCTTAGCTGCGATCGCACGAATGGCACTATTCTATCAAGCCAATCCTCTTTAGCACGTTGAGATAGACAGGAAGGAAAGGTTAAAACCTGGTTTTGCGTTTTGTGGCGAAAACTACTGTAAACTTTGCAAAGATGCAGTTCTCAACCCTCAAAACTTGGTGCTTAGATCTATGAAACTCAGCGAGATTATTGAAAAATTGGGTAAGGTAGCCTCAGAAAATTCCCTACCCGATCTCGATCCAGAGATTACGGGAGTTGCACCTGTAGATCAAGCGACTCCCCAAAGTCTGAGTTTCATTGAGGGTGGGAAGTTTATTCATCAGATTAACACCACTGAGGCGATCGCCTTAATTATCCCGTCTGATTTAATCGAAGCTGCCACAGAGCGCGGAATTGCCTGGATCGCTACCCGGGAGCCGCGTCTCTTATTTGCCCAAGTCATTACCCTCTTTTATCAACCGTTTCATCCCCAACCACAGATTCACCCCACTGCCGCGATCGCTGAAGATGTACAGTTGGGACAAGACATCTATATTGGTCCCCATGTGGTGATTGAATCTGGAGTCAAAATTGGCGATGGGGTTTGTATTCATGGCAATGTGGTGATTTATCCCCAAGCCGAAATCGGCGATCGCACCGTTCTTCATGCCAACTGTACCATCCATGAACGGACTTTGATTGGTCAAAATTGTGTTATTCATAGTGGTGCAGCGATCGGCTCGGAAGGATTTGGCTTTGTTCCCACCCCTAAAGGCTGGTTTAAGATGGAACAGTCTGGACGAACCGTCTTAGAAGACAGAGTGGAAGTAGGATGTAATAGCGCCATTGATCGTCCAGCCGTCGGGGAAACCCGCATTGGTCGCGATACTAAAATTGACAACCTAGTGCAGATTGGACATGGTTCTCAGATTGGCTCAAATTGTGCGATCGCCGGTCAAACTGGCATGGCAGGTGGCACAAAAATAGGGAATAAAGTCCTTCTCGCGGGACAAGTGGGAATTGCCAACAATACGGTTATTGGCGATAACGTGATTGCCTCCGCAAAAGCCGGAGTCCATGGAACCGTTGCCCCTGGCTCCGTCGTTTCTGGAAACCCGGCGGTGAATCATCCTATTTATCTCAAAGCATCGGCCATCTACAAGCGTCTACCGGATTTATACCAGTCTTTGAAGAAGTTGCAAAAGCGACTGAGTCATTTAGAATCCCCCTAAACCAGTAGAAAAAGCTCGGGAGACGCTCCCGACGCAGAGATTTCCCATTTCCTATTCCCTATTACCCATTACCGCGCAAAGCGCTATGGACATCAATCCACCCAATTCCCATCCTTTTGAACCAACGAATAAGAAAAAATTAGGCACAGCCGAGATTCATCGTTCCACTGAACTGCCGCCTTTTCCCAAGTATAAACCGACGCGCTTAAGCCGTTATCAAAATCAATATTCTCCCAATTTAGCCATTGATGTACTTCATGATATTGAGGAGATCGCCTGTCAATGGCAAGATCAGTTAGACCAGATCCACGATCAAATTACAGCTCTTTATCATCAGGGGCCAATTATTGAGGGATGGCTCGAATCTACCCCCAACTCAACCCAGAGGAATTCTAGCGGAAGTTCTTGCACATCCTATCGACTCTGTAGACTCAATGAAAATGGAGAAGTTTGGAGTCGTCCCTGTCCATCAGAAGAAGTGGCATCCATGAGTTTAGCCATTCACCGCTATCAACAATTGCGACAGTTTCTGAACCAAAAGCATATGTTAGAAGAGCGTCTATCCCAGTTAGCCCAATCTTTAAAGAGTTTGCATCGCCAATTGGGGGATGGGGGGATGGAGAGATAGGGGGATTGGACAAAATTGGAAAATTGGGTAAAACAGAGATGGAATCTAATCTATACGATCCCAAAAAGTCCTAAAGTCATCTATCCCCACGTCTTCGTTTCCTCACGTCCCCACTCTCCTATTCCCCAATGAGCATCCAAATCTCAGCTATTATCTGTACCCATAACCGAGATCAATATCTTGGTGGCGCAATAGAAAGCTTGCTCAATCAAGATCATCCTGACTTTGAGGTCATTGTTGTTGATAATGCGTCGAGCGATCGCACCCAAGAAGTTATCAAATCCTTACAACCCCATCCCCGTCTAAAATCGGTCTATGAACCGGTGACTGGTTTATCTGTCGCTCGCAATACAGGGGCAAAAAACGCCAGTGGAGAAATTTTAGCCTATTTAGATGATGATGCGATCGCTACCCCGTCCTGGTTAACGGTTCTCTCCAGAGCCTACGCAGAAAACGATAAACTGGCGATCGCTGGCGGTAAAGTCACCCTCATTTGGCCGACTGATATTACCCCTCCTCCTTGGCTCTCAGAGGGTCTAGCCGGTAATCTAGGAGCCTATGATTTAGGCGATAGTCCGGTCTTAATTACCCAACCCGGCAATACCCCCAGAGGCTTAAACTACTCCCTCCGACGCAGTTTCCTAGAAGAAATTGGTGGATTTGACCCCAATTTAGGACGGGTAGGAAAAAAATTGCTCTCCAACGAAGAACTGGTGATGACCGAATTGGCCCTAAAATCAGGATGGCAAGTCAGCTATATCCCTGAAGCCTTAGTTGCTCACAATGTTGCTCCAGAGCGAGTCAACCGCTCTTGGTTTCTGCGCCGAGGATGGTGGCAAGGGGTGAGTGAATGCTACCGGGAACAACTCTCCAACCGAGGAGGACTTCATCAATTTTCGCTGGGGGGAGAGCGCATCATTCGGGGACTTTATAAATCAGTGAAATATATCAGCGATCCAGCTCTGCACTTTGATAATCTAGTCTATGCTTATGGTCAAATCGGCTATCTGACTACGGCGATCGAAGGCTTGTGGTCTCGCAATGCTCCATTGAAGTAAATCTATCTGTGCCCTATTCATCTTCACCGTTATACCAGACCTGTTATAACTAAAGGAGAAAAATGCAGATGTCACAATCCAAAGTTTGAGATTGATCTGATATCCTAAACGTTGTCTCATCCCTCCCGTGCCCTTATGACCTCTGAAGCTTCTAAAGTCCCGGTATCGATTATTATTCCAGCAAAAGATGAAGAAGATAACATTGCCGCTTGCCTGGATAGTTTGCAACTGGCGGATGAAATCTTTGTAGTTGATTCCCAAAGTGGCGATCGCACCGCAGAAATTGCCGAAAGCTTAGGGGCAACAGTTATTCAATTTAAGTTTAATGGGTCATGGCCAAAAAAGAAAAACTGGTCATTAGACAACCTCCCCTTTCGTAATGAATGGATTTTGATTGTTGATTGTGATGAACGGATTACTCCCCCTTTATGGGAAGAAATTAAACAAGCCATTCAAGATCCTAACATGAATGGCTATTATCTCAATCGCCGAGTCATCTTCCTAGGGGCTTGGATTCGCCATGGGGGACGATATCCAGACTGGAATTTACGGCTATTCAAACATCAAAAAGGTCGCTACGAAAATTTGAACGTGGAAGATGTTAGAAATGCTGGCGATAATGAAGTTCACGAGCATGTAATCCTGGAGGGGACTGTGGGTTATCTCAAAGAAGATATGCTTCATGAAGATTTCCGCGATATTTACGCTTGGTTAGCTCGCCATAACCGCTATTCTAATTGGGAAGCTAGAGTCTATTACAATCTGATCGAAGGGATGGACGAAGAGAATACCATTGGTTCTAACTTATTTGGGGATGCCGTACAGCGCAAACGGTGGCTAAAAAAAATATGGGTGCGCTTACCTTTTAAACCCACAATTCGCTTTATCTTACACTATATTCTCCAATTGGGATTTTTAGATGGCCAAGCAGGATATATTTATGCCAGACTCTTAAGTCAATATGAATACAATATTGGCGTAAAGTTATTTGAGCTACGCCAGTTTGGAGGGCATATTAATCCCATGAAAGCACAATCTTCTGGCACTCAATCTTCCCCTACCCATGTCAACTCCTGAGTTAACTCCTGAATCCTCCCCATCCTATCGCCTCGATTCCCCGTCTTGGATCGATTTGCGCCAGTATGACCAATCTAATTTCGATCGCGGTCGTCCCACCTGGGGGATTATTCTTTGGTGGTTTATACAGGCTATTACGTTTCCTTTAACACTACATAATTGGCATAATATTCGGGTCATGTTGTTGCGCTGTTTCGGGGCAAAAATTGGCCGAGGAGTGGTCATTCGGCCCACAGCCCGGTTTACCTATCCCTGGAAAGTCAGCATTGGAGATTATAGTTGGATTGGCGATGATGTGGTGTTCTATAGCTTAGACCAGATTGAAATTGGCCAGCATTGTGTCATTTCCCAGAAAACCTATCTTTGTACGGGTTCCCATGATATTCAAGACCCCTGTTTTCGCCTAGTCACTGACCCAATTAAGATTGGAAATGGAGTATGGATTGCCACAGATTGTTTTGTGTCTCCAGGGGTTAAAATTGGAGCGAATAGCGTGGTTGGGGCCCGTAGTAGTGTGTTTCGCTCGTTACCAGAATCTTATATTTGCTGGGGAACCCCCGCCAAGGCCCATAGCCCTCGCACGCCCTTGGAAGAGAACTAAAGATTTTCTTGCACAAAGAATAAGTGTTTGTACGGTTGAAAATATGTCCTTTTTATGGATGTCAAATTTCTAGATTGAAGAGCAAAATTTGCTTTTCTAAAATTCATGAAAATTGCGGAAGTAGAGGGTATAATGATGCAATTGTTAATAGAGGAACATTGAGCATGAAAACAGCGATCGCCAATCCCTCGGCGGAGCTTATATCAGCGGGACGACCCCAGCTCGATCGGAATTTGCGCTTAAAAGATGTCTTAAAAACCTTACCCAAAGATGTTTTTGCCAAAAACCAATTTAAAGCTTGGTTTGGATTTATCTCCAATGTCGTTCTCGTCAGTTTAGGATGGTGGGGAATCGCGATCGCCCCTTGGTATTTACTTCCCCTGCTCTGGCTCTTTACTGGAACGGGCTTTTTTGGTTTATTTGTCATTGCCCATGACTGCGGTCATCGTTCCTTTGCCAACAAAAAATGGGTAAACAATTTGGTTGGTCATATTGCCCTCACCCCCTGCATTTATCCCTTCCATCCCTGGCGGATTGAACATAATATTCATCATAAACATACCAACCACATCGATCGCGATAATACCTGGAATCCATTCTACGTGGAACAGTATCAATCCCTCAATTCCTTTGAAAAAATTGTGTATCGTTCCCTCCATGGTAAATTCTGGTGGTTAGGTTCCATTGTCCATTGGGCCCAACTCCACTTTCAATGGTGGACAATCAAGCCAGGAAAAGAACGGGAACAGTTCAAATTTTCTGCCCTATTAGTGATTGCACAAATGGCGATTGGCTTTCCTCTACTCATTGCCACTACGGGATTGTGGGGCTGGTTTTCCCTCTGGTGCGTGCCTTGGTTTGTCTTCCACTTTTGGCTCAGTACGGTAACTCTCCTGCACCACACTTTACCCGATCTCAAATTTGAACCCGACGGAAAATGGCATGAAGTCACTGCCCAGCTCGTAGGTAGCACCGATTGTAAATATCCTTGGTGGTTTGAATGGATTTGCCATGATATTAATGTTCATGTTCCCCATCATTTAACCACAGCCATTCCCTGGTATAACCTGCACAAAGCCCATGCCAGCCTTGAAGAAAATTGGGGAGAATATATCACCAGAAAACGGTTTTCTTTCCGTTTGCTTTGGGAAATAACTGATGTTTGTCACTTGTATGACGAAGATAAGGGTTATCGCACCTTTTCCGAATCTCAGTAATTTTTTCGTGGGACTTGAAGACCCCCCCTCTATGGGCGTATATTTTAGATTGCCCCAGATCCGAAACAAATCAAACAGGAAAACGTTGAATGAAAACAGCGATCGCTCATCCGTCTGCACGGCTGCAAACAGACGAAAAGATCCACCTCGACTCCAATATCCGCCTCAGAGATATTATCAACACCCTTCCCAGAGAAGTATTTATCAAAGATTCCATCAAAGCCTGGTCAGGGTTAATCATTAACCTGATCCTAGTTGGTTTAGGATGGTGGGGCACGGCGATCGCCCCCTGGTATTGCTTACCCCTGCTCTGGCTCTTTACTGGTAGCGCCTTCACCGGTTTATTTGTCATCGGTCACGATTGTGGACACCGCTCCTTTGCCAATCGTAAATGGATTAATAACCTCATTGGTCATCTCGTTTTCATTCCCTGCATTTATCCCTTTCATGGTTGGCGGATTAAACATAATATCCATCATAAATACACCAACTGTCTCGAAATAGATAATGCGTGGAAAGCCTATTCTCGTGAAGAATACAACAATTTTCATCCGATTGAAAAATGGGCCTATCGGGGCCTGCGGGGTAAATTTTGGTGGTTAGCCTCTGCCGTTCATTGGGCAAAACTGCACTTCCAATGGTGGACATTTGCCGGTAAAGAACGGGAACAAGTTCGATTTTCAGCCCTCTTTGTCATCGCTCAAATGGCGATCGGATTCCCCTTACTCATTGCCACTACCGGATTATGGGGATGGGTCAACTATTGGCTCATGCCTTGGCTCGTCTTCCATTTTTGGATGAGTACCATCACCCTCCTGCATCACACCAAAACCGACATTCCCTTCAAACCCCAATCGGAATGGAATGAAGCCGAAGCCCAACTTATGGGAACAGCCCATTGTCAATATCCCAGATGGTTTGAATGGATGGCCCATGACATTAACGTTCATGTTCCCCATCACATCTCTACTGCGATTCCCTGGTACAATCTGCGTCAAGCTCATGCCAGTCTAGAACAAAACTGGGGACAATACATGACCACCAATGAATTTTCCCTCTCTTCTCTCTGGAACATTACCAGCGTTTGTCATTTATATGATGAAGATAAATGCTATCAACCGTTTACCCAGAAAGGGAAATTATAGTTCGCTCTGAGCGGAGGATTAACGAGTAATCCCTCTCCTGTTCATCAGCTCAACATGTTTATCCAAGGTAACCTTTGATGATTAAAGAACTTACTTCTGAAACAACGATTCCTGAAACGGAATCCTCTCCCCGTCTCAACTGGATCATCATCTTTGTGATGATTGCCATGCATATCGGGGTCGTTTTAGCCTTTTTTCCCCCATTCTTTAGTTGGTCGGCTGTGGGTGTTTTTCTGGTTCTGCACATGATCGCCGGCTCAGGAGTCGAAATCGGATGGCATCGTTTAGCCAGTCACCGTAGCTTTACTTGTCCCAAATGGGTTGAATATTTTTTTGTGTTCTGTGGAGCCTTTAGCGGTTTATCTAACCCCATTGATTGGGCTGGAACCCATCGCATTCATCATGCCCATTCAGACCAAGAGGGCGATTATCACAATATCAATAAAGGATTCTGGTGGAGCCATTTTATCTGGATTCTCTATCACAAACCCGACTTAGATGACAAAATCGCTAAAGTGACCAAAGATATTAAAGACGATCCGTTTTATCTATTCTGCGATCGCTATCTCCTAGTTTTGCACTTTGGTCTCGCTGCCATCCTATTTGCCCTGGGAGGCTTACCTTGGGTCATGTGGGGAAGCATCGTCCGTGTCGTTCTCCTTTGGCATGGTGCCTGGGGGGTCAACAGTGTGGCTCACACCTTCGGCTATCGTAACTATGACACCAATGATAAATCGACCAATGTTTGGTGGTTAGTCCCTTTGAGCTACGGACAAGGTTGGCACAATAACCATCATGCCTTTCCCTATTCTGCTCGTTGCGGCTTAAAATGGTGGGAAATCGATCCGAGTTGGGGAGTCATTAGCCTCTTGCATCGAGTCGGCTTAATCACCAAAGTTCGCCTTCCCAATGAATCCTAGTTTAATTTAACTGTCAGGGGGATGAAACTTCGGATATAACATTCCCTTGACCGGGTTTCCTCCCCTTAAATGCCGCTCAACCACCGCAGGCACTTCCTGGGGAGAAACCCGATAATACCAAACTTCTTCGGGTAAAACCAAAACCATCGGCCCGTTCCCACATTGCCCCAAACAGTGAACGGCTACAACCTCGACCCTATCGACCAGGTGCAGTTCAAACGCCTCCAACACCTGAGCGGCTCCCAAATGACGGCAACTTTGATGCTGACACACGCGCACCTGTTTGGTTAGTGCGGTTTCATCCATATTTCACCCTCTTTTTTTATATCGTTTCTTTAGTCTCTCAAAAAGTATGGGGGAGCCATCCGATCGATCCAAGTTTATGCTTGCTCAATAATCAATAATCGATCGAGGTCGGGATTTAGGATTTCCTGAACTTTACCATCAGGCCATGTAACTTGAATTGAGCTAATTGCATCTTGTTTTCCTAAACCAAAGTATAGGCGGTAATGCCCTTGCGATCTCCAGGCTCCTTCCGACTGTCCGACTTGTTGCAATTGTGTACCATTAGCCGTAGTGACTTTGATCTTAGCACCGATCGCGACCGAGTTTCCGGGGGAACCTTTCAATTCAATTTGTAACCAATGATTGTTATTTCCCAGATTTCGATACAGCAACACTTTGGATTTACTGTATTTAGTTAGCTCCGCAATATCTTGTGCTTTTCTTTGCCGCTTTTCCCACCAGGACATCTCTTCAGATTTTCCCATGAGTAAGTCGCGATCGCCATCATTATCTGCATCGAACCAAGTACAGTAAGCATACCCCCCGAATGTGTTTGGTGCACTAACTTCTAATAAATTTATTTTTTCAAATGTGTGATTTGACAGTTGGCGGTACATTCCATACCGTAAAGTATGTAAGTCTATCAACCCATCATTATCGTAATCAACCCAGTTCGCTGCAAATGCTCGATCGGGGAGTCCAATTAATTCTGGATCGACCCTTTCAAATTTACCCTGCACATTGGTAAATAATATACTCTGTTTTCTGGAAGCGGAGAATAAATCCAGGTCTCCATCTCCATCATAATCAGCGATCGTCAATTGATTCACTAAGCTCTTACGCTTATTTTCCCCTAACTTTTCGGCAATAAACGTTCCCGATTCATTTCTGTAGAGCCAAAAACTTATTTCATCAGCCCAAAATAAATCCATGTCCATATCGTTATCTATATCTAACCAAGCAAACCACCCCATTTCGGGTATATTTACATTTTTTTCAGCAGAAACATTGACAAAACGACCTTCAGCAGTTTGGCGATACAGTTGATTCGGATATATAGAATTAGGTGGCAAATGCCGTCCACACATAATGTAAAGGTCTAAAAGATTATCTCGATCAAAATCAACCCAAGCCACTTGTCGTGAAGCACAACCCTCTTTATCTAGCTCTACCTTCCCTCCAATATCTTCAAAACCGGAACTGGTTTGCAACATTAATTCATCTTTAGCATCCGGATCAAATTCTGATATCTTACCTTGCATTCCTGCTCTGGCAATCGCTACATCCATATTCCCTTCATTATTATAATCATTCCAAGCCATACCGTGTCGATCCATATAAGGTAAAGCATAAATAGGAGGTAGAGCAAAATCAACGGAAGTCGGAGATTCAAAACGAGAACCGATGTAAACATGAGTTATATCGGCTCCAGTGTTCAACTTAAATAGCGGTTGAAAAAACGGATAAAATGCTGGAAACTTAATAGATAATCGCCCATCTCCTTTCACCTTAAATTTTGCCACTTGTACCTTATCAATTCCTGCTGATAGGGCAGGTTTCTTGTCTATTTTTGTTGAGATTTCACCGGATTCTGTAGAGGTTGCTAAGAGAGGAACAATAATCAGACCTCCCATATTTTCTAAATTAGTTAGACCTTGGGAGGCAACTATTAATTCATAATTATGCCAATAGATATATAATCCTGGTTCTGTCTTATTTAACAGAGGATCGGGCACGGGTGAGTATGTCGCTTCATAGTTTTGGGGTAAACCCAACTCTGTTAGCCCATCTTTGAAATCTTCTCCTTGTTGATTCATTAAGAAGAGTTGGCGACTATTGTGATTTGTAGAATATATATCTAAAAATCTGTCTTGATTAATCTCAGCTACACCTAAGTCAAATAGTGAGTAAGAAAAACCGATGTCCTGCTGTATGAAACCAGAATGAGTATTTAATGGGTAGTATTTACTAAGATAAATATCCCTTAATTGATGGTATGGCTTGAATAAGACCAAAACTAGGGAAATCAATATCATTCCCACAAATATGAAAAGATTACGTTTCATTTTCATTGGTTTTTGGTTCCTCAAGGTTTAGAGTGCCAATTACCTATTATCCATTACCACGCCAAGGGTTATATTAATCCGGTAGCAAATTCTTCGAGGCTAACCACTCTCGATTATAAAGCTTGGACTGATAGCGAGCGCCCCCATCACATAAGACCGTCACAATCGTATGTCCGGGTCCCATTTGTTTCGCTAAAGCTACCGCAGCTCCCACATTAATACCGACAGAACCACCCATAAATAAACCATCTCGACGTAATAGCTGATAGAGAACGCGAATACATTCAGTATCGTCAACTTGAATGGCATCATCAATCGGAACTTCTTCCATATTTTTTGTAATCCGAGAATTGCCAATGCCTTCCGTTACCGAACTTCCTTCTGGCTTAATTTCTCCCGTCTTCACATAGGAATACAAACCGCTCCCCATGGGGTCAGCAACCACCACCTGAATATTGGGGTTTTTCTCCTTTAGGTATAGGGCAACTCCTGCATAAGTTCCCCCGGTTCCCGTAGCCGTAACCCAACCCTCAATTTTACCGTCAGTCTGTTGCCAAATTTCTGGCCCTGTGGTTTCATAATGGGCCTGACGATTGGCTAAATTTTCAAATTGATTCGCCCAAATCGCATTATCGAGTTCAGCCGCTACTCTCCCCGATAATTTCACATAATTATTTGGGTCTCGATAGGGTACAGCAGGGACAGTTTGAACCTCTGCACCGAGGGTTCGCAGGGCCTCGATTTTTTCCTGGGATTGGGTTTCAGGGATGATGATTTTACAGCGATATCCTTTAGCATTACAAATATGGGCTAAACCAATTCCTGTATTGCCAGCAGTTCCCTCAACGACTGTGCCGCCAGGTTTGAGGAGTCCTTGTTTTTCAGCATCTTCAATGATATACAGGGCGGCTCGGTCTTTTACTGAACCCCCTGGATTGAGGAATTCTGCTTTACCGAGGATTTCACACCCGGTCTCTTCGCAAAAGCTGTTTAATCGAATGAGGGGCGTATTGCCCACTGTGGCTATAAATCCTGCTTTGATATCCATCCGTTTAGTTACCGAACTTTATCTTTAGGGAATAGGGAATAGGGAATAGGGAATAGGGAACTAGGCAAGAATTTACCTCCGCGTCTGCGTGTCCCCGTGTCCCCACTTCCTCATCCTAGCGTGAAGCGCTATAACCTATTTGTTGGGCTGGGGAGTCATGCGTAAATAGGGTTTAACTTCTTCGTATCCTTTAGGGAATTTTTCTTTCAAGACTTCTGGATCTTTGAGAGAAGGTACAATCACGCAATCGTCTCCATCTTGCCAATTCACGGGGGTAGCTACTTGATAATTATCTGTTAATTGTAAGGAGTCAATCACCCGTAAAATTTCATCAAAGTTACGTCCGGTACTCGCTGGATAGGTGATATTCAGGCGCAGTTTCTTCTGGGGATCGATGATAAAAACGGTACGGACAGTTAAGCTATTTAAGGATTCTGGATGAATCATGTCATAGAGATCGGAGACCTTCTTGTCTTCATCAGCCAAAATGGGATAATTGATGGTTGTTTTTTGGGTTTCGTTAATGTCCCCAATCCATCCTTTATGGGATTCTACACCATCCACACTCAGAGCAATGACTTTAACATTGCGTTTATCAAACTCGGGTTTGAGTTTGGCAACCATACCCAGTTCTGTGGTGCAAACGGGAGTATAGTCTGCGGGGTGGGAAAAGAGTACAACCCAGCTATCTCCTGTCCAGCTATAGAAATCAATGTCACCTTCGGAAGAGGCTTGAGTAAAATTAGGAACTGTATCACCTAGTCGGAGACTCATAAAACTATCCTTTTTCGATCGTAGTTCGGTTAGTGATTGGACATCAAATACTATCGTCTCATAGGAGATTTCAGATTTTAGAGGCTTTACAATTCGTTATTTTATTTCACGCTTTAAGATATCTGAGGCGATCGCCACAATCTAGAATCGTCATACTCGAGTTGATTTAGCCTCTCTTCCTGCTATAACGGATCGTAACTTGCTTGTCCAGACTTTTAAGGATCGAGAATACGTTTATGCTCACGATTATTGATTTTTTCTTTCAACTGCTTCAAAGTATACAGCCTTTCGGGGTTCCGATTTGCTTCGTCAGTGCTTGGGTTTTCATGGCAGCGATCGCCTGGACGTTAGGTAGAGCCATGGGAGATACTCTAGCTCAGGCTAAACAAATGCATCAGATTCCCTGTGCCCATTGTCAATTTTTTACGAATGACTATCGGCTCAAATGTACCGTACATCCTCACTATGCCAATTCTGAGCGGGCGATCGATTGCCTGGACTATAAACCGTATCAAAGGGCCCAGGAACTCGATAGAATAAAAACTTAAGCGAACTAAACTTAAAGTAACTTAAAGTTAAGTGTGGAGTTGTCCTGACTGGGCCAAGCAGCATTAATGAGTAATTATCCTTCCGTGTTGGCAGACCTTTTACAAAGGTTACCCCAACTGCGATCGCAAATCTATTTTAAGCCGTCTTTGACCGCCCTTTCCCATGCTATGGAAGATCAGGTCTTGGCTGGGGCTGGGGCCGATCAGCCCTTAGTCATTGCTAATTTCCAGCGAGAACGGTTTTATCGCCAAGAGTCTCATCGCTATCGCCGCATTGCTCAAAAAACTGACCAGGTTTATGTTCTGGCTGCTCCAGAAACGGAATTTAAGAATGCTTCCCAAGAGTATGAAACGATTGCCTTTAGTTCCCAGGACGAACTCAAGCATGAATGGCATTTGGTGATTATTGGTCAACAGTATGCCACGTGTTTAATTTGTCGCGAACGCGATCCGTCAGGGATGGGATTGCCCGAAATTCCCTTGATGACGATGGATCAAGCACGACGCTTTGAGGGCATTTGGACATTCGATCGCCAAATTTGCGAACAGGCAGCCCAGGCCTTACTGTCTCGAATTTTAGAGTATCGTCCGGAATTAGCGGCTAAAGTGGAACAAGCCCAAACCCGGATCACACAAGCGCCTGCCTGTCAGATCTCTCATCTCGATCCGGCTCCCTTCGCCGAGCGCCTAGTGACCTATTTACAAGCCGGTCAGTATAAACTGGTGAAGGCCTATACCGCGATCGCCAACCAAGAGAAAAAAGAACGCTTAGTCAACTCCATTACTGATGCCATTCGTCGCTCCCTCAACCCAGAAGAAATTTTTCAGATTGCTGCCAAAGAACTCGGTCAAGCGATGGAGAGCTGCCGCTGTCTAATTTATCCCTGTAAAGCGTCTCAAAAGCAGGTGACCATCGAATATGAATACATGAACTCCCGTAAGCTCTCTTCCTTGAAAGGAAAAACTTGGCCCCTAACCGATCATCCCCTATTTTCCCATGTCATTAAGCAAAATCACCGCGCTTATCTGAGTAACTTAAACCCAGATGCCCTCAATCACCCTACCCTAACCGATCAAGTCACCCCCGCCAAAATCCATTCCTGGTTAATGGTTCCTGTACTCTACAAAGAGGAACTTCTCGGAATGATTGAAATTCACCACTGTGGCGAGAGTTCTTATACTTGGGCATCGAGTCAACTAGAAATGGTTCAGGCGATCGCCTCCCAAATTGGGGTCGCCCTCATCCAAGCCCAGGCCTACGCTAACCTCGAAGACCTCAACCAACAACTCGAAGCCCTCGATCGCACCACCCGCAACTTGATCGCCATCACCGGTCACGAACTGCGCACCCCACTCTCGACCATCCAAGTCTGTCTAGAAAGTTTAGCCAGTGAACCGGATATGCCCCAGGACTTGCGCCAGGTGATGCTCAATACCGCCCTAGATGATGCTGAACGCCTGCGAGAGCTGATCCAAGACTTCCTCACCCTTTCTCGCCTTGAAAGTGGCTCAGTAGACTGGAATCCCGAACCCCTACCTTTGGAAGAATGTATTGACCTGGCCATCAGCAGTATTCGCTCTCATCAACCCAATCAGGACTTACCCCAGATTATTACCCATCTTCCCAGGACTCTACCCCTGGTTCACGTCGATGGAGAATGGTTAGTTGAAGTCTTATCCAAACTCCTTGATAACGCCTGTAAATTTACTCCATCCCCGGGACAGGTCACCATCCAAGCCATCTGTAGTACCCAGACCCAGCCATTTCAAGAGCGAGTTCCTCCCCAAAAACGACCGCAGAATAACCAACCCATGATTTTAGTCACCGTTGAAGACAGTGGTCGCGGGATTGAACCCAATCGCCTAGAAACGGTCTTCGATCGCTTTTATCAAGAAGAAGGGGCCCTACGTCGCAGTACCGGTGGTACGGGTCTCGGTTTAGCCATTTGCCGTCAAATCGTCACTAACTGGGGAGGACAGATTTGGGCTGAATCTGGAGGGAAAAACCAAGGCTCTCAATTCCGATTTACCCTGCCTATCGCAGATAAAGGCTTATCCCAAGGCTCATCAAGAGGCTCATCAAGAGGCGATCGCCCCTCCCGTTCCCGTCGTCAGTCGCCCACTATTGAACGACACAAATAGAGCTTCCTGCCTATGAATTATGAACAACTGTAACAGTTCCTAACAAAATCTCTAGTCCACCCCCATCTCAGTGATACGATGCCATAAAAATCTTGGTTTAGAGGAGAGAGCTGTAACCATGAGTGAGACACTGACCGGACAAGCTCCCCTATTCGGGGGAAGTACTGGTGGACTACTCACCAAAGCATCAGTAGAAGAAAAATACGCCATCACTTGGACATCGCCCAAAGCCCAAGTCTTTGAGATGCCCACTGGTGGTGCAGCCACTATGCAACAAGGTGAAAACCTTCTGTATCTGGCTCGCAAAGAACAATGCTTGGCCCTCGCCTATCGCCAACTGCGGCCCAAATTTAAGATCAACGATTATAAAATTTACCGGGTTTATCCCAATGGTGAAATTCAGTATCTTCATCCCGCAGATGGTGTGTTCCCTGAAAAAGTGAACGAAGGTCGGGAATTTGTCGGTAAAATTGACCGCAATATCGGCAGCAATCCTGAGCCAGCAACCCTTAAATTTAGTGGTAAACAACCCTACGAAGTTTAAGGCACTCGACTCATATTCCTTGAGTACAGGCAGCGAAAGACTTCCCTAGAGGGTGTTTTTCGTCTCGAAAAGGGCGATCTTGGCGATCGCCCTTTTTTGTATAGCCAAAGCCCATCAAAAAAAGAACGTGATATCAAGTCTGGTGAATCAGATAGACTATCTCATTGCAAGTGGAACGGAGGGAAATGAAGCAATCTCCTCCATTTCTGTAATCTTGGCCTTTTATAGCGAACCTTCCTTATCCCCTCATTCAGGCTACTTTGCGCGCCCTTTCGGTAAAACCGTTCTCCAATTCGTTCTCGCTCGCTTTAACTGCTGCTCCGTCACCTTAGCGCCAGTTAAATTCGCCCCACATAAATTCGCCCCATTCAAATTTGCACTACTCAAATAGGCATAACTCAAATCAGCACCCCGCAGATCCGCCCCCTCCAAATTCGCATAATTAAAATAAGCGCGACTCAAATTCGCATCTCGCAAAATCGTCTGTTTTAAACGCGCCTTTGTAAAATCCGAACGAAACAAATTGGCACGAGTGAAATTCGTCTTCACAAACTTACATTCTCGGAAATTCGCCTCTGGAAATACCATTTCCTGAAGATTAAGGGCACTCAAATCATGATCCACAAAATCCCTACGCCCCTTAGCATAATAAGTGAGCAACTCTTGCTCCTTCAAACGAGTGGGAATCTTTGGCTTATTTGCTCCCGCACTTCCCCCCGAAGTTGGGCCAGAATTTGCTTGAGTTGAAATTGAGGTATTAGAAAGTCCTGTATTACCACCTCGCAACCTGGATTGGCGCGAACGAATCGATACCCCGAAACGAGAGAGATGGCTACTTGGGCCAGAATTCCCGGTATTACGACCTCCTGTCCCCCTAGAAGAGGTCTCTGTTGTCGGTTTTACTGGCCCCGTTAACATCCCTTGGGCTAAACTATCCAAATAAGGCTCTAACTCTAAAGCCTTCAAAATATCTTGGGCACACTGATAGCGATGTTTAACTGACCCATCGAGCATTTTCTTCAACACGCGAGTTAAATGATCGCTAATTTGTACCTGTCTTTCCCAAAGAATTTCGCCTGTCGCCGGATCGTAGCCCAAATCCTTTGGAGATTTAGCAGTTAACAAATAAATACAAGTTACACCCACTGCATAAATATCGCTGGCATAAACGGGTCTCAGAGCCATCTGTTCTGGGGGGGCATATCCTGGAGTCCCAATGGCAAAAGCCGTTAGAGCGGTTTGTTCCGAACTATTATCTACTGCTGTAGGATTCACCTGATCCTTAACTGCTCCAAAATCAATCAAGACCAACTTCTTATCCTGATTGCGGCGAATCAAATTAGCGGGTTTAATATCTCGATGAATAACCTGATTGGAGTGAATATACTCAATTACCGGCAACAGCTCACTTAAAAATTGCTTAATTCCTGCTTCGGTAAATGGCCCTCCCCGTTTTACCTCTCGGCTTAAGGTTGCTCCGCTAATGTACTCCTGAACCAAATAAAATTCCTGTTCAGTTTCAAAATAATCGAGCAAACCAGGTAACTGTGGGTGATTGCCAATTTTACCCAAGGTCTTTGCTTCTCGCCGAAACAGCTCTCTAGCCATTTGCAGGGTTTGAGGAGATGTAGAAGCCGGGCGCAATTGCTTAATCACACAATAGGGATTCCCTGGAAGGGATAAATTTTGAGCCAGAAAAGTTGCCCCAAATCCACCTTGTCCCAAGAGTTTAGAGATATGATAACGTTCTCGAAGCAGGAGTTTGGAGCCACAAGCAGCACAAACTTGAGCATTGGGAGAATTTTCTGGATTTGGACAAACCGGGTTAACGCAGTAGCTCATTGAGGCCTTACTCGCTTCTTAAGTTTGACTGCCAGGATAGGGCTATCCTAGATTGATTATGACGCAAGTTAAGCAGGTGTTCGATCGTCATTGTCGCTCTAATTACTACCTTTATCTGGGAGTTGAGAGTAATTATACCAAGCGACTGGCAGAGCAATCCAATCATCAATCACAATCTAGGTATGACTTTTGAGTTATGCATCCCTATTTATCATCATACATGCTCTTTCAAGAACTTGACAGTTAACATGGGGTAATGTCAACGCCTAAATTTCTCGGCGCGCACAGATCTCATCAGCAACTGTAATCCAACTCTTATCTATGTAAGCCTCCCACGTCGCTTCAATATGATTCTCATCTATTTTCCTTAATGAGGGTCAGCACAAGGGTCATCATACCGCAGCCTATATGTCGCATAAGGTCAATCTCTGTATAGTATTGGATAAGGAGATCGCTATAGATTGGGTCAAAACAGCAACTTCTGCGTATTCCCAAACCCTTCATTTATGTGGTTATGTGGTGATTTTTTCCAATTACCCGTTAGCATACCTGAAAATCTGCAATTCCTCTAGATATTATTAGCTTCTGACCAATTTTTGAGTTCTTCCAAAAAGCAGAGGGCAGTTTGGCCAAACTCGGTGATTTGGTAGGCGACGGCGATGGGGCGATCGCTCACTACTTCCCGTTTGACCAAACCCGATTCTTCCATTTCTTGCAGGCGCTGGCTCACCATCTTTTTACTGGCTCCCCCTAACTGTCGCACCAAATCATTGAATCGCACCGGGCCATCTTTGAGATGCCAGAGAATTGAGCCTTTCCATTTGCCCCCCAATACGCGCATTCCTCGCTCGATCGGGCAGGGTTCTAAACAAGGTTCTACTGCACTCTTGCGACCCTTGCTATCTGTAGTGATGTTGGTAACAGTACTCATAATAAACCTGGTTACTAAAAGTATACTGGTTGACGCTAGTTACTAGATTATTTATCTTAAGACATATAGCTCACCTGCACCATCACTGGCCGGATTTTGGGATGACGACAAGCACTAGCCGTCTCCTGTATCCGATTTACAATCCTTTCATGATCAGAGGTTGTTATGGCATCCCCCGATATTCATCTGTACACCGCTTCCACGATGAATGGTTGGAAGCCCGTCATCTTTCTCGAAGAGGCGGAGGTTGAATACGAACTGACCTACATTGACTTTGGGAAAAAAGAGCAAAAATCTGAGTGGTATATGAAGCTCAATCCCAATGGCCGCATTCCGACCATTGTCGATCGCAGCAATGATGACTTTGTCGTTTTCGAGTCGGGAGCAATTCTCTGGTATCTCGCCCAAAAGTACCAGAAGTTTCTTCCCCTCGACGAAAAAGCCCGGTCTCAAGCCTTGCAATGGCTGATGTTTCAAATGAGTGGCATTGGGCCAATGATGGGGCAAGCCATGTACTTTCAACGCATTGCCGCCCCTAAAGGAATTGAAGACCAATACGCGATCGATCGCTACGTGGCTGAGTCGCGGAGATTGCTAGAAGTTCTAGACGAGCAACTCGAAGGCAAAGCCTACTTATTAGGAGACGACTTTACCATCGTCGATATGGCCACGTATCCCTGGGCGCGATCGTACCCTTGGGCAAAAGTTTCCATTGAGGGACTCGATAACCTGCAAGCTTGGTGCGATCGCATTGATGCTCGACCTGCCACTCAAAAGGCTGTCACGATTCCTAAACCCTTCCCAGCATTTTTTGGCAAAGGGGATGAAGCCGCTTCCCAAGCCGAAAATGCCTCACGGTTTAATGCGTAAACGAACACTTAATACTCGTTGGAGAATTTAACATGACCCTCGCAAACGACTTAAACGCTCACAAGCAACAATTTCGCAGTAATGTTCCCCAAGAAACACAGAATGTAATGCAGCAGGCTACCACTGACTTAGGGGACTCCGGCATTCTCGAGCAAACTCTCAAGGTAGGCGATACCATTCCAGACTTCACTTTGCCAAACGCTACAGGGAAACCTGTGAATGTTAAAGAACTTTTAACGAAAGGCCCTGTAGCGATCGCATTCTATCGGGGCGGTTGGTGTCCCTACTGCAACCTAGAACTCAAGGCATTGCAAAATGCCCTGGCAAGTATTGAAGAGACTGGAGCCACTCTAGTCGCCATTTCACCCGAAACTCCAGATAATTCCTTAACCACGCAAGAGAAAAATGAGTTAGCGTTTCCCGTCTTAAGTGATGTAGATAATCAAATCGCTCGACAATTTGGGCTGGTCTTTAAGTTACCTGCTTCTCTGCTCCCTATTTATCAAAGTTTCGGCATTGATGTGGCGGCTCATAATGGCAATGACCATTTTGAATTACCCATTCCCGCCACCTATGTCGTCCAACCCAATGGCAAAATTGTGTATGCCTTTGCAGATGTCGATTACACCAAACGGGCAGAACCCAGTGCTATTGTAGATGCTTTAAAAGGGCTGTAATAAATTCGATTGCCCTTATCAACCATAACCCCAGGAAATTTTAACCATGCCCAATATCTTCATCATCAATGGCCACGAAGAATATGCCATCTCCCCGGACAAACTCAACGCCGCGTTAGTTGAAAAAGCCCAAACTCTTCTGAGTGCCAAAGGATATACCCTCAAAATCACCACGATGAAAGATGATTACGACATTGAAGAAGAAATCGCCAAACACCAGTGGGCTGATGCGATTATTCTCCAAACTCCCGTAAATTGGATGGGGGTGACATGGAGCTTCAAAAAATACATGGATTATGTGTATTCTGCTGGTCTGGATAGTCGGCTCTGTAACGGTGATGGCAGAACTCGCAAAGACCCCAGCAAGCAATATGGCACGGGTGGAACGTTGACTGGTAAACAATACATGCTTTCCCTGACGTTTAACGCACCTAAAGAAGCCTTTAACGATCCCAATCAGGGTTATTTGAAGGCAAAAGTGTAGATGATTTGTTCTGGCCGATGCATCTTAACTTTAAGTTTTTTGACATGGAGCCTTTGCCGACCTTTGTTTGTTTTGATGTGATGAAAAACCCAGATATTGAAAATGATTTTATCCGGTTTGAATCCCCTCTCGATCGGCACTTCAAAGGATCTTAGACAGCTCCACTAAAAAACGTCAGTTTTGGTTAAGCGATCGCCATCTCCGAAAATGCCAGAACAGGGATACAGCGCTTTGCGCTCTGGGTGGAGAAATGGAGGAATGAGGAATTGAACAACAGCCCTTATCTAGCGAGTGAGCGATTCTAGGTATCTTTAAAAAACAGTCCTTTATGTACGGCATAGCAGAGGAAACTGCTGTATCATCCCTCGCCTCCTAACAACTCCAACGTTTTGGTATCTCGTTCCCCGTTGTAAAACCGATCCAACACTTGCACAAACACAGAATCAGATGGTGACACGGCTGAAAATAAGGTGGCACACGATCGCAATTTTAGGTCATCAGGGGAGCTAAAGATGTCATGTGCCGATCGCCCAGCGATCCCTAAAACGGTTGTTGTACATTCGAGCAGGCGATCGCCTAAAACTGGATGCTCTAAATAGGCTCTAGCTTCATCTAGACTTTGGATGGCATACTTTTGTGACATCAGGCTAAAACCCAAGCCTTGATACTGGGGGAAAATGTACCACATCCAATGAGATTTCTTCTCACCGGCTCTCAGTTCAGCCAAGACTTTCTCATAGATTGTCGCTTGTGCGCCTAGGAAACGTTTCAGGTTGTAGCGATCGCCGTTCATCATCGGGTTTATAACGAATTAGATATCCATGAATACACAATTCAGCATAACTGAGAATACGGGATGGCACAATTATTTGACATTATTGAAGATAAATACCAGTCAATATAACTGACTAAAAGACGCTGCTCTAGAACTGCGTTCATATATTGACTCAATAATCGCTGCTTTGAGTTAGTTAACCACAAGAGAGATACATCCAATCTCAACTTAAAGATCGGCCATGTATCCTTTGATTATAATCCTGCCATTCTTGGTCAGTTTGATATAATCCCCTCAACGTGGCTTGTTGCACTTGGGCCATAATTGGATAGCGAGTTTTTTCATATTCATCAAACACTTCATTAATTTTCTCTAGATCCTCTTCATAACCTTGCTCAAATAACTGAGAAATTCCCCTAGACAAACACCAAGCATCTTCCAAACCTTGGTTAGCACCTTGTCCAGCAAAAGGCGGCATTCCGTGAGCTGAATCTCCAGCTAAAACTATTTTTTCTCGATGCCATGGCAACTTAGGGATGCGCCCTTTTTGTAATTGAGGATCGGCCGTTTCTGGAAATGATAAATCAGCAGTAACCGGATAGATATAATAGGGACGAGCTACCATAGAATCTGCCGGAGATAAGCGTACTAACTCAAGCAATTCGTCTGGAAACTCTTCCTGGGTCAGAATATGAATGGTACGATCGATAATTTGGGGCTTGCTTTGTTGAGTTAATTCTTCTACAGAAAAACAATGATGCATGATGTAAGCAAATTGATGATTGGGGCGTTTAGCCAAAATCAAACGCGACTTGTTATTATTGATTCCCTGTGTTGAATGTTGGTTAAATATAGAGACTAAAGGCAATTGACCGATAAATTTTTCATAGATGGTTTGTGCTAAAGCATCAGGGATTTGTTCAGTACCTGTACATCCAATCAGACCATAACCGGAATACAAAGGAGGATTGTCTGGATAAATCAGACGGCGAACTGTAGAATTAATACCATCAGCAGCAACCACGAATTTAGCGCGAATAGATTGAATAGAAGTCGGTTCTGTAGAGGAATTTTCTGTGAAACTTTCTGGCCAATGAGCATAAATATTTGGGGATTCTTGACCATTAGATTGATAGTCAATTCTCAGATATCCTGTATCTGACTCTTGTACGATATTAACACAACGGCAATTGGCTTGAACTTGGGATTCAGATAGGAGCGTTCTTAAAGTTGTTTGCAAAGTGTACCAACCGATAGATACGCGCCCTTCTCCATAGGTTTTGAACCAATGGTCAAAACTCAGAGGAACAGCTCGCAAAATTTCACCTTGGGTATTTTTATAGATCCATTGAGGAGATGGAGAACTAGGCTGATCGGGAGAAGCTAAATATAAAGTTCCAGATTGTTTAACTGCGTCATATGCATCTGGATCAATCAGTTTCAGCGCCTTTAAACCATTCGGCAGTAAATCAAATCCCTGACCAACTTGACGAAATTCACGAGTTTTATCAATAACTAGGATATTTTCTAGACCTCGTTTTTGCAAACCGATTGCCGTAGCTAACCCTACTGGGCCAGCGCCCACAATTACCACATCATAGATAGGAACTTTAGTCATGGATAGAATTGAAATCTATTACTCGGTCATCTCTCACTGTGTCAAAACCTCATCATAAATCTCTGCCATTGTCAAGGTTAAACCCACTGAATTTAACTCTAAACTATCATCGGACTCTAAGATTTCTAGAGACCAGGTGCCGTCCGTATCCCGTCGATATACTTCCACCTTCATTTGGGTTTGAGAAACAAGAACATATTCCTGTAAACTGGGCAAACTTTGATAATTCAATCGTTTTTCTCGTCGATCTAAACTTTGAGTGGAAGGAGAAAGGACCTCTACAATTAGACAAGGACGAGTTTTATAGTATCTTTCCGTATCTTGAGGGTCACAAGTCACCATGACATCGGGATAATAAAAAAGCTCCGCAGTATCGCGAGCCATGGGCATATTAACTTTCATATCTGACATGAATGTTTTACAACCACTGCCCCGTAAGTGAGAGTTTAAGAAACTAGCAATATTGAGAGTAATACGATTATGTTCTTCGCTGCCACCAGACATGGCGAATATTTGGCCGCCAAGATATTCATGGCGGATGGGACTCTTTTTTTCACCTTCAAGATAATCTATTACAGAAATCAATGCTGTAGAAAGTTTCATGAGTTTGTCCTGGTTTGCGCGAATATCCTGATTATATCAAATCCGATGAATTAACCAACGATCGCCAGGGAATAAAAAGCAGTAGTGGCTCAAAGTTTTGAGCCACTACTCTCTCCATTTTATTGGAAATGACTACACCTACAACTCTTTGACACTAGAAACGAGTTGATTGACCATATCCTTAGCGCTACCAAAGAGCATCATCGTTTTATCCTTGTAAAACAACTCATTATCCACGCCAGCAAACCCAGTATTCAAACTGCGCTTAATGACAATGGTATGTTTGGCGCGATCTACTTCTAGAATGGGCATCCCATAAATGGGGCTATCCTGATTACTGCGAGCGGCAGGATTAACGACATCATTGGCTCCAATTACCAACGCTACATCAGTTTGGTCAAATTGAGGATTGATGTCATCCATGTCATAGAGTTGGTTGTAGGGAACATTGGCTTCTGCTAACAGCACATTCATGTGTCCTGGCATCCGTCCAGCAACAGGATGAATGGCATATTTGACTTCAACTCCTTGTTTTTCGAGTAAATCGGCTAACTCCCGGACGACATGCTGGGCTTGGGCAACTGCCATGCCATATCCGGGAACGACTACGACAGATTTGGAATAGCCGAGCATCATGGCTCCTTCTTCGGAGTCGATGCTGTGAACGGTTTGTTGTACTGCTCCTCCAGAACTTCCACTATTACTGGTTCCTTCAGCGGTGCCAAAGCCCCCAAAGAGAACATTGGTGAGGGTGCGGTTCATGGCTTTACACATGATTTGGGTGAGGATTAAACCAGAGGCTCCGACTAATGCACCGGAGATAATCAGGACGTTGTTCATCACCACAAATCCGGCGGCGCTGGCGGCTAAACCTGAAAGGGAGTTGAGGAGGGAGATAACTACGGGCATATCGCCGCCGCCAATGGGAATGACGAATAGGATACCTAGGAGTAAGGAAATTCCGGTCATCACCAGGAAAACCGGGGCGTTGATGGAGTCGTAGAGTAAATAGCCGGTTGTACCCAGAAAACCAATCAGCAGGAGGATATTAATGGGTTGTTGCAGGGGAAATTTAATCGGCGCTCCGGTGAGTAAGCCTTGGAGTTTTCCGAAGGCAATTAGAGAACCGGTGAGGGTAATGCCACCGATAAAGACGCTGAGAATAATGGAGAGATTGGCATCAATGGGAATGGGTTGCTGTTGGTTTAAGCGCCGCCAAAATTCGCCGATCGCCACTAGAGCAGATGCAGCTCCCCCCAAACCATTAAATAAGCCTACCATCTGAGGCATGGCTGTCATGGCGACCTGTTTAGCTGCGATCGCCCCAATCAGGGAACCAATAATAATCCCGACTAGAATAAATTCATAGTTGAGAACTTGTTGATCTAACAAGGTAACTACAACGGCTAAAAACATGGCAACAGACGCTAATAAATTCCCATGGCGAGCCGTTGCTGGAGAGCCGAGTTGTTTCAAACCAATGATAAACAAGGATGCAGAAACCAGATAAACCAGTTGAATCCCTGTGGGTAAATAATCCGTTAATGCTGTCATTTGGGTAATAGGGAATAGGGAATGGGGAATAGGGAATAGGGAATAGAAAATCTCCCAATCTTCGCGTTCAGGCTTCTTTCTTCTTGAACATTTGCAACATGCGATCGGTGACTAAAAAACCGCCCACCACGTTGATTGTGGCGCAGACAACGGCAATTAGACCGAGGATTACGCTAATGCTGAGGGTGCGATCGCCAGCCACAATTAAGGCCCCAATTAAGGCAATTCCAGAAATGGCATTCGCCCCAGACATCAAAGGGGTGTGTAGCGTAGGCGGAACTTTGTTAATCACTTCAAAGCCAGCAAAACTGGCCAGCACAAAGACAAATAAAGCGCCGATTAATGATTCTGTCATGATTTTAGTAATGGGTAATGGACATGGGGAATAGGGAATAGGGAATAGGGAATAGGGAATGCAGAATTCCCCTATCTACCCATCCCTACCTAAACCCGTTAACTCGCTAGAGCAGATTGTTCGCTGGCGATCGCCTCTTTAACTCGCTGATTGCGAATTTCTCCCCCGTGGGTGACTACAGTGCCGCTGATAATATCATCATCAAAATCGAGATTCAACTCGCCTTCTTTCACCAGATAATTCAGCAGAGTAGAGATATTTTTGGCATACATTTGTGAGGCATGAATGGCCATAGATGCAGGAAGATTGATCGGCCCAATGACGGTCACGCCTTCATAGACAACATCTTTACCCGCTTCGCTCACTTCACAATTGCCCCCTTGTTCAGCGGCCAAATCAACCACTACTGAACCGGGTTTCATTTGTGCCACCATTTCTTTCGTCACCAACCGAGGGGCTTTTTTCCCGGGAACTTGAGCGGTGGTAATCACCACATCCGCTGTTTTCACATGCTCGGCTACTAATTCTTGGGAGCGACGTTTGGAGTCTTCAGAAATTTCCCGTGCATAACCCCCTTCTGCTACAGTTTCTTCGTTGAGTGTGACTTCCACGAATTTAGCGCCCAAGCTTTGTACTTCTTCCTTGACAGCGGGACGAATATCAAAGGCTTCTACGACAGCTCCCAGTCGTCTAGCCGTGGCGATCGCCTGTAGACCCGCAACTCCAGCGCCAATGACAAATATTTTGGCTGGTCGAATGGTTCCCGCAGCCGTGGTTAACATGGGAAAGAACTTAGGTAGAGCCGCAGCAGCAATCAAAACGGCCTTATAACCGGCTACTCCCGCTTGAGAGGATAATGCGTCCATACTTTGGGCACGACTGGTACGGGGAATCAGTTCCATACTTAACGCCGTTACCTGAGCATTGGCCAGTTTCTGGATCATCTCTGGTTGACCCAAGGGATTTAAAAAGCTAATCAGTACCTTTCCGGGAGTCAGTAAACCGAGTTCTTCTTCGACTGGAGAGCCAACTTTTAACAACACATCTACTGCTTTCCATAATTTCTCTTTATCAGAAATAACTTGCGCTCCCGCTGCCTCATAGGCAGAATCCTCAAAACAGGACTGCTCGCCTAAGCCAGATTCAACCCAAATCTCTAACCCCTGTTTGGTTAACTTGGCGATCGCATCGGGAATTAAAGCAACTCGGCGTTCTTGATACTCAACTTCTTTCGCAACTCCTATTTTCATGGATATTCCTCTTCTATAGCGATCAATGGGCTATTGTCGAACCAGCACTATTGCTGGATGGATAGCACCGACTGGATTTGAGTCATTTGCATTTGGTTCCTATGGATCGTAGGCCGATCCCTGGAAACCCTAGGGGATCTTTAACTTGTTTTATGAATTAGGTATTTGTGGCACTTTTGCCTCCAGCCTTGCGTCCGCACTAGGGCCCCATAGGGGTGATGTTTGTCAATCTTGGGGTTTCTTTTGGTAAAGTTAAGTAACGTAGTTTTCAATCAAGGATGAGTGGATTTAGCGGTTTTCCTATGCTTAAAACATTAAAGTCGATCAAGTATCCTCTATTAGCTGCGGCGATCGCCACAGGTCTGGTGGCGGCTGTGCCTACCCTAACCTTCGCCAATGGTTTACCGGGACTGACTATCTTTGGGGGTCCTGGACGGGAAAATACTCTACCCTTCCGCCTTGACTATGATGGCATTGCCAATCAATGGGATCGCTATCGGCTTCGAGTTCCTCAAAAGAAACTCACAGAAGCAGTTCAGCAATTTACCATCTCCTACTCTGAAAGTCCCGCTAACTTTACAGGCATCATTGACCCAGATAAAGTGGAAGTTCGCATTAAAGGAAAAGCTCAACCCTTAGCAGAAGTGATTTGGGATCAAGAAAATAAATTGGTTGAGATTTACCCAGAAGACCCTATCCCCGCAGCAACGGGGAATTTAGAGTTGGTCTTTTCCAATGTCAAAAACCCCGGATTTGGCATTTATCGGTTTAAGTGCTTAATCTTCACCCCTGGTGAAGTGCCCCTACCTCGCTATATCGGAACCTGGGAAGTGAGCATTAGTCCATAATTGACGGGAATAGGGGGATGGAGGGACAGGGGAGGCGCACAGACGTGGAGATAGCTTGCTCCCTATTACCTATTACCTATTCCCTGTTCTGCCGTTTCAGGGAACATCCCGTGATCTATGGTATAATGAGCGATTGTGACATTTTTATTACATAAGAACCGCAGGGCTTGCGGGGATAGTCTGTGGAGCGAACGTAAGACCATAAAACTTGCTAATGAGTAGAGGCGGTTGCTAAGAAGCAGAAAGCTTAAATCGTGAGATTTAGGAATCCCCGTGTCTTCAGACCGGGGAGGATGTCAATTGAGTCGCTAACCCATTTAAGTGAAACCAATTCTATGAGTAAACGAACCTTAGAAGGAACCAACCGCAAACAAAAGAGAACATCAGGGTTTCGGGCCCGGATGCGCAGTAATACCGGCCGTCGAGTAATTCGCACGCGTCGTAAAAAAGGCCGTCATCGGTTAACGGTTTAAGATTTACAGCTAATGCGAATGAGAGGAAATCCTTGCTGGTTAAGAGGTCATGGTGAAATCGGAAGAAATCCCCCATGACCTCTTACCCATGACCAGCGCGAAGCGCTATATCATGCTCCCCAAAGCTAATCGACTGAAAAATAGACGACATTTTGTCGGAGTCTATCGTCAAGGAAGCCGACATGAAACCACCCATTTGACCCTAAGGGCTTTAGGACCAAAACTTTCTCGTTCGCAAAATGCCCATCGTCCAAGCCACCCTACCCAAATTGGCATTGCGATTGGCAAAAAAGTTGATAAACGAGCCGTTTATCGTAATCGAATAAAACGGCAAATGCGGGCCAAACTCCGCCAACTGCTCCCCAAAATTCAGAGGGGGTGGAGATTGGTATTTATTGTGCGCCCAAGTGTTCAATCCTGCAATTGGGACGAATTTCTGCAAGAATTAGAGCAGTTATTGGCACAGGCAGAGGTACTGAATGGGAATTAAAGAAGATGTCATCTATGATGGCGGCCCCCATATTGGAGATTTAATCTTCAATATTTTTATCGGTTTTACCATTATTGCTCTCCCCTTAACCATTGGTTCGATTATTCGAGCGATTTGGTCTCGATATCGGATTACCAGCCGCCGGGTTTCCAGTGTTGGAGGATGGATGGGACGCAACCGCACGGATGTAATTTACTCGGAAATCTCCCAAGTGGTCGTTGTTCCTAGGGGATTTGGATCGTGGGGAGATATGGTGATTACGCTCAAGGATGGCAGTCGTCTAGAACTGCGATCGCTCCCCCAGTTTCGGGAACTGTATGACTATATCAATGGCAAAATCTCCAAAAATGCCCAAACGAAAAGTGGCTCTGGGAGTAAGGTTAACGCCTAATTCTTTATTCGTCCGAGGACAGTCTGACTGTTCTCGGTGAAAATTAATCAGATCAAGCCTCCGACAATCAGATACACTGAAGAGGCAGTTCCTCAGCGCAAAGGTTGACTCACGACGAATGGACTTTGGTATTGGTTTTCTTTCTAGCAACGTTATGCTACCGATCCTAGATTTTTTCTACGGGATCGTACCGAGCTATGGTTTGGCGATCGTCGCCCTAACCTTGGTCATTCGGTTTGCTCTGTATCCCCTCAGTGCCGGATCGATTCGCAGTATGCGCCGCACCCGTGTGGTACAGCCCTACATGCAAAAGCGACAAGAAGAAATTCGCAATCGCTACAAAGATGACCCCACAAAACAACAGGAAGAGATGGCTAAACTCTTTAAAGAGGTGGGGAATCCCTTAGCTGGGTGTTTGCCAGTCCTGATTCAAATGCCGGTGCTATTTGCTCTATTTGCCACATTGCGAGGATCGCCGTTTGCCGATGTTAACTATACGGTGGATGTGCAGATTTTCCCCCAAGAACAGATTCAGCGAATTCAACCCCAAATTTATGCCACGAAACCCCAAAACATCTATATCGAAGATGGGGTTCATGCTAAAGTAGCGGCAATTTTGCCTGGAGGTAATAAAATTGGGGTGGGCGAGAAAACCCAAATTAACCTACAAACTGTAGAAGGACAAACGGTTAACGAGTTGGTGGCTCAATATCCAGATCGGGGACAAAAGTTACAACCGACTTGGACGATAACTAAGGGTGAAGAGTTTGTTGAGGTTAATCCCGATGGCTCTTTAGTTGCTCTTCAACCGGGAGAAGTGACCCTTCAAGGGACAGTCCCAGGATTAGCAGCAGAGAAAGGATTTTTATTTATTAAAGCTCTCGGAAGAGTTGGGGCTGTTGATGATAATGGCAATATTAACTTTGACATCCTCGGAATGGTGTTGTTCTTCGGGGTCAGTTTGTATCTGAACCAGGTTCTGTCTGGCCAGGGAGGAACCAGTACTAATAATGATGCCAATTCCCAGCAACAAACCATTAATAAGATTACGCCCATTATCTTTACAGGGATGTTCTTATTCTTTCCCTTACCGGCTGGGGTTTTGATGTATATGGTGATTGCCAATATTTTCCAAACGGCACAAACGTTTATTTTGTCTAAGGAACCGTTGCCGGAAAATCTCCAGAAGTTAGTCGAGGAGAAAGGCCTGAGCGTTAGTCCTGCGGGTACCATATCCGACAATCGTGCGGATCTGCCTTTTGAAAAGCGGTCTAAAAAGAAGACTAAACCGGAATCGAAAAAGAAATAGGCCTCGGTAGCAGCGATGAAGGAAACCATGCAAAAGCGCGGCCAGGAGTGGCTAGAAAACCTGTTAAACAAGATGGGACTAACCACTGCGGTGAAGGTGGAGGTAATTGAAGGATGGTCAGGACAGGAAACGTCTTGGTTAATGATTGACCCTTCACCTTTGAATGAGTCCCAGATTGAACAGTTGGTGGGTACGGGGGGCGAAAGTTTAGATGCCATTCAGTATCTGATTAATGCAATTCTCAATCTGGGACAAGACCGGGAGGAACAGGGGTCGTTTACAGTTGAGTTGAATGGCTATCGTCACCAGCGACAGCAGGAAGTGCAGAAAATGGCTGAGGTGGCGGCTTATACGGTGCGTCAAACGGCGATCGCGTATGAGATGAAGGCGCTCTCATCGGCGGAAAGGCGAGAAGTGCATCAGTTTTTGCAATCGCATGAGGATCTAGAGACGGAGAGTGTCGGTAAGGAGCCTCATCGATGCTTGATTGTACGAGTGCGATCCCAGCTCACGGAGTAGTTTGCAAGGAGGTGGATGATGCAGATGATCCATATTCCTGGGTTGTTGAAGTGCCCAGATGGAAAACTCAAGATTGAGGTTGATGAGTATTTGGATGGGTTAGATTCTTTGATGCCTGTTGAGGGCTGGATTAAGATGATTCACCAAGGGAGTTATTTGGAGGTGAAGGCGATCGCCGAAACGATCGTAACCCTGAAGTGCGATCGCTGTCTGCAACAATATAATTATCGACTGCGGGCGAAAGCGAAGGAAATGATTTGGCTCGATCCCAATGCCGAGACTCTCAATGATAATCTACCGTTAGAGCGAGAAGTGGCTTTAGAGGATTTGGTGGAAACCCTATCCCCTCAAGGTCATTTTGACCCTGAAGCTTGGCTCTACGAACAGCTTTGCTTAAGACTTCCCCATCGGCAATTATGCGATAAAGATTGTCCAGGAATTGAGGTGACTCAGGAAATGGCTGCACCTGACGATACTGCTATGGATTCCCGTTGGTCAGCTTTGGCAAGTCTTAAGGATCAATTCCCACGAGCTTAATCATAAAACTCTAATCTATTTAACCAGACTTGATCTTGGATCGCTATTGTGCCTGATTCAAGCAAGCTTCCAGCTTTTGGGCGAGAACCCAGACGTGGGGCGATCGTATCATCCCATAATGGTCGCCGGGAATCATATAAGTTTCCAACTCCCCTGTCACCCAAGTACTCCACCCTCGGTCTTCTTCTAGTTCACTGGCTGCAAATAGAGCGACTCGACCCCAATAAGGCTGAGGTTGATAATCGTATACGGCCTTCAGGTTTGCTTTGAAAACCTCAAACAACCAATCCATCTGTTTAAGGGAGATTTCTCGCGGCAAAATATTCAGGCGTTTGGCTTCAGTTAAGATGCGACCTAACTGTTCTGAGGGTTGAAGCGGGTAAAGTTCATGGGTCGAAATTGAGAACTCTGTACCAAATATACCGCCGAGATCGCCCAATAGAGTATTCATCAAAAAAGCCTCATCAATCGGTTGTTGATTGTGGCTCGGTGCATAGCTGTCAATCAACGCCAGTAGCTCGACGTTTTGCCCCAAAGTTTGCAACTGCCGTGCCATTTCCCAAGCAACGATACCGCCCATTGACCAGCCGCTCAGATAGTACGGACCGGCGGGCTGAATTTCCTGTAATACTTCTATATAAATAGCCGCCATCTCTTCTATTGTTGTCAAAGGTTCCTGTTCGCCAGATAACCCCAGAGACTGCAAGCCATAAAATGGTCGGTTGTTGCCCAGATTTTGGGCTAGCTCTGCATAACACAGAACGTTGCCGCCAACCGGATGTACGCAGAACAATGGTGGCAACTCTCCTGAAGATTGAATCGGCACCAAGGGAGAATGGGAGCGGACTTGGCTTTGGGAGGAGAGCAAATGGGCTTGGCTTTCGATCGTCGGTTCTGTAAACAGAGTAGTCAAAGGTAGGTGAATGCCTAATTGCCGTTCGATGCGAGCCATCAAACGAACGGCTAACAGGGAATGACCGCCCAATTCAAAGAAGTTGTCTTGTACTCCAAGGGTGGAAATTTTGAGAACTTCCGACCAAATTTGGCATAGTTGTAGTTCCGTAGTGGTGCGGGGGGCGATCGCTCCTTTTTCTCTCTGTTCTTTATCTGGTGCAGGGAGGGCGCGGCGATTTACTTTGCCATTAGGCGTTAGAGGCAATGCCTCTAAAAACACAAATGCACTGGGAACCATGTAGTCCGGTAGCTTCGTTTTCAGGAAACCGCGCACATCAGACCCCGCTAGTTCTTCTGCCTCGGAAACGATATAGGCTACTAGACGCTTATCCCCGGTCGAATCTTCGCGGATGATAACGATTGCTTCACGTACTTCTGGATGTTGGGCTAAAGTTGCTTCAATCTCTCCGAGTTCGATGCGGAAACCTCTGATTTTCACTTGGTTGTCGATGCGTCCGATAAATTCAATCTTGCCATCCGGGAGATAGCGCGCTTTATCGCCGGTTTTGTAAAGGCGCGAACCCGGTTCGTCACTAAAGGGATTGGAGATAAACTTTTGCTCGGTTAATTCGGGGCGGTTGAGATAGCCTCGCGCTAACCCTGCACCGCCGATATGGAGTTCGCCCGGTACGCCTATGGGGACAGGCTGGAGATGCTGGTCGAGAATATAGATTTGGGTATTGGGAAGAGGACACCCCAGAGGAAGCGTTGAACTATTTTCTATTGATAACTCTGGCTCCAATCGATAAGTTAATACGCCAACGGTCGCTTCAGTCGGTCCGTAATGATTGAAGATCGTACATTGGGGAGCTTGAGATTGAAGGTAACCCACCCAATCGGAACGAGAAGCTTCACCGCCTAAGATTAGAACTTGACGGGGTAACAATTGCTCGGAACGAGACGAGCTTTGCAAAGCCATGAGATGGGAGGGCACAATTTTGAGGCAATCAATGTTTTGGTGCTGTATATAATCTCCTAAAGCATCAGGTTGAGAAGATGTTTCTTGGGAGATGATATGAAGACATCCTCCTGTGCATAAAGCTGGAAAAATGATCGTGTTCCCTAAATCAGTAGTAATACTAGAGACCAAAGCAAAGTGTTCACAAGAGTTGAGATTAAATTGCCGAACAATCCCATGAAGGTAGTTGATCATCGATTTATGTGCGATCGCGACTCCTTTGGGTTGACCCGTAGTTCCTGATGTGTAAATAACGTAGAGCAAGTTGTCTGGCTTGGCTTGAGTCACTAAGTTGCTATTTGCTTCTTGTGCGATTACGCTCCAATCTACATCTAACAAAACCTGACGTACTCGCTCTTGTAGCTGTAGATGCCCCAACTTTTTCTCAGTCAGCAACACTGATACTTGGGCATCTAAGATTTGATAAGCTAATCTATCTGGAGGAGAATTGGGGTCTAAAGGCAGATACGCCCCACCTGCTTTAAGAATTCCCAACAGTCCTACTATCATTTCCACAGAGCGCTCTACACAAATCCCCACCAGCACATCCTGCCCGACTCCCAAGTTTTGCAAATAATGCGCCAATTGATTTGCTTTCCCGTTGAGTTCCCGATAGGTTAGCTGTTTGTCCTCAAAAACCACTGCTACAGAATCGGGAGTGCGTTTTACTTGCTCCTCAAATAACTGGTGGATGCACCGATCCTGGAGATATTCGACTTGGGTATCGTTCCACTCTACTAATAATTGATGGCGTTCCGCTTCTATCAGTAACGGTAGTTCGCTAACTGGTGCTTTGGGATTAGCTAGAATTCCTTCTAGCAACGTCTTGAAATGCCCCATCATGCGACGAATTGTTGTGGATTCAAACAAATCGCGATTGTATTCCCAATAGCCAATTAATCCCGCTGCTGTCTCCTCCATGGACAACGTTAAATCGAACTTGGCTTTGGCGCTTTCTATCTGTAACCAATTAAAACTCACCTCCGGTAACTCCAGAGGTTTCATCGGTGCATTTTGCAGAGCAAACATCACCTGAAAAATCGGCGAGTGGCTGAGGCTGCGTTCTGGTTGCAATGCCTCCACCAACTGCTCAAACGGGACATCTTGATGGGCGTAGGCATCCAAACAAGTTTGCCGCACTTGTTGCAAAAGTTGGGAGAAACTGGGATTGTCTTCAAATTGACTTCGCAACACCAAAGTATTGACAAAAAATCCAATCAGTCCTTCTATTTCGCTGCGGTTGCGGTTAGCAATGGGCGTACCGACAACAATATCTTCTTGAGAGCTATAGCGATAAAGTAAGGTGCTAAATGTGGCAAATAGGGTCATAAATAGAGTCACGCCCAACTCCTGACTCAGACGCTTTAGCCGTTGGGTAAATTCAATTCCCAGTTCAAAAAACTCTTTCCCTCCGTTAGCCGTCTGCACGGTTTTCCGGGGATAATCCGTGGGCAATTCTAATAAAGGAGGTGTTCCGGCTAACTGTTGTTTCCAGTAAGTCAGTTGGGGCGCGAGCATTTCCGCAGTCGCCGGTTGCCGCTGCCAGCAAGCAAAATCAGCATATTGGATGGGCAGTGGGGGTAATGGTGACGGTTTCCCTTGCACATAAGCCCCGTAGAGAACTTCTAACTCGTGGCTCAATACTCCTGTTGACCAGCCATCAGTAATAATATGGTGCATGGTGAGCAACAGTACATAATCATCGGGGGCTAACTGGAATAGGGTTACTCGTAGTAAAGGATCGTTTGCTAGGTCAAAGGGTTGCTGAATTTCTTCTGCGGCTAAACGCTGCAACTCAAGAAACCGGGTTTCTGTGTCAGTATTGGCTGTAGAAGCGAGTTGACTAAAGAAACCGGGTTTCTGAATCTCGTGAATCACCCGGACTGGAGAACCCTCTACGGCTTGATAATTAGTCCGCAAGCTCTCGTGACGGCGAACAATTTCTTGCAGTGCCATCTCTAGGGCTTCTATCGAGAGCGAACCCGTCAAACGCAAGGCTTCTTGCTCGTTATAGGCGATACTTTTTTCCTGCAATTGATCGAGAAACCATAAGCGTTGTTCGGCAAACGAGAGGGGGAGTTCTGCTTCTCGCGGTATGGGTTGGATGGTTGCTTGTTGTTGGCTGGAAGTGCCGAGTAGAGTTTCTGCCAATTCTGCTACGGTTGGCGATTCAAATAACCGATGCAAGGATAGTTCAACCCCAAAAGTATCCCGGACTCGCGAAATCAGTTGAGTCGCTTGGATGGAATCTCCTCCCAACATAAAGAAGTTGTCTAGGACTCCAATTTCATTGAGCGTTAACAATTCTGCCCAAAGTCCGGCGAGAATTTCTTCGGTGGGAGTTCGCGGTGCAACTAATTCTACATCGAGAACTGGGCGAGATTTATCTGGGGCGGGTAGGGCGCGGCGATCGACTTTACCGCTGGGACTTAGGGGCAGTTTGTCCAGAACCACAAATGCCGATGGAACCATATAATCGGGCAGTTTTTCTTGCAGGAACTCGCGCAACTGAGGAATTAATTGATGGTGTTGCTTGCCGGTGTAGGGCTGATTGGCATAAGCACTCCAAGGTTTGAGTCCGTTTTCTTGAGGTGCAATAATCGTGCTGTCTGGAATGATGTTGCTGTCGGAGCGAATAAATAGGACATCATAGTAAGCTTCACTACTATTGCCTGAGCAAGTAATGTTAATCCGATAATCGACTTCGGATTCCAATTGCCACCAATCTTCGGGTTCAATGCCTTCTGGGGTAATCTGTTGTCGCAGTTCTCCGACAGTTTCGGGACATTCAGGACTGGCTAATCTTTCTATCGCTTGCAAGTCTGCCCAAATTCTGGCGTTAGGAACGCGGGTGAGAACGAGGATTTCTGGGGCAGTTTCTTGCAGTTGTTGGCGAACTTTCGCCACAGTTAAATTATCTGGTTGCCAGTTTAGATAAATGGGGGGTTTTGTGGCATTTTGGGATTTTTTGCCAATATGAAGAACGATATCGTAGCGGAAACGAGTGAGTTCGTTTTGGTAATGCCCGCGCTTGAGTTGGATTTCTACATGGCTAATTTGGGGTAAGTGTTGTTTGAGGGCGATGAAGAAATCCGGGTCGATAATGAGTCGTTGCTCTCGCGAGAGGCGATCGCCGATCCTGTGCCTTAATTGTGCTACAGACAGTTCAGCGGACGCTTGATATAACTGCACTGAGGTATGAAAGGCTTCCAACAAGGGCAAACTGAGGATGTCCCCTAGGAAAATTTGGCCTCCGGGTTCAACTAACGATACCGCCGTTTCGATAACTTCCACTAAATAATCGATACTGGGGAAAAACTGAATTACTGAGTTGGAGATAGCGGTGTCAAAAGTTTCTTGGACTATTTCACCTAATCCATCTGCTGGAGTCTGTCGCAAGGTGACTGACTGGGCTAACTCGTTATTACCCATTTGTCGTTCTAGGTAACGAATGGCTTCCCCTGAAAGATCCGTGGCGTAGTAATGCTGGCATTGGGGAGCCATCCGAAACAGGAGTAAACCCGTGCCGCAGCCAATTTCTAATAATCGATCGGGCTGCAACGACAGAATCCGCTCTACGGTATAGTCAACCCATTCTTGCACTTGTTCGGGGTCGAGGTCTTTGCCGGTATAAGAGTCGTTCCAGCCACCAATATGAAAGCTACCGTCTTGGGTTTCGTCGGGTTGGATATAAGCTTCATCCCAGATTTTCTGCCATTTTTGGGTCTGTTCGCTGGTATCTTCTGGATTTTGCTCGTCAGTGGCAGAACCGGGAACGATGTATGCGACTAAGCGTTTCTGGTTGGGGACATCTTCTCTTGCTTCAACGATCGCCTGTTTGACTTCTGGATTTTGGCTGAGGGTGGCTTCGATTTCTCCGAGTTCGATGCGATAGCCCCGTACTTTTACTTGGTGGTCGATGCGTCCAAGATATTCAATATTGCCATCGGGTAAGTAGCGAGCTAAATCTCCAGTTTTGTAGAGACGGGAGTTGGGGTCTTGGCTAAAGGGATTAGGAATAAATTTTTCTGCGGTGAGTTCTAGTCTGTTTAAATATCCCCGCGCTAAACCTGAACCCCCGATATGCAGTTCTCCGGATTCGCCAATGGGAACGGGTTCTCGATCTGAATCGAGAATATAAGTTTTCGTGTTAGCAATCGGTTGTCCGATCGCTATTTTCCCTTCACCGGGTTTGACTCGGTACAGGGTTGCCCAAACGGTAATTTCTGTCGGCCCGTATAAGTTCCAAAGAGAGGCACATTTTTCTAATAATGGGTTAGCTAATGTCCTGGATAAGCGCTCTCCGGTGGAAATGATTTTCAGGTTTTGGCTCCCTTGCCAACCGGCATCTAACAGCATTCGCCACGTGGCTGGAGTGGCTGACATGATTGTGGCACTGTGTTGGTGAATTAATGCCATTAACTGTGCGGGGTCTTTGGCAACTTCACGACGGGCAATAACAACTTTTCCGCCGACATTTAAAGGCCCATAGATTTCTGGGACTGAAACATCAAAAGAAATGGTGGTCACAGCAATCATGGTGTCTTGAATGCTCAATCCCGGAGAAGTGGCGATCGAATGTAACAAATTCGCGACTGAACGATGGGCAATTTGCACGCCTTTGGGTTTGCCTGTGGAGCCGGAAGTGTAGATAATATAGGCTAAGTTTTCAGCATTAATATTACTTTCTAGGTTTTCTGGACTCTGTTGCGATATCTTGTCCCAATCCTTGTCTAAGTTAACCCATTTTAAAGCAGGCGATCCCCCCCAACCCGATATGAGTTGCTCTTGGGTGACGACAATTGACAAAGCGGCATCTTCAACCATCAAGGCAATTCGCTCTTGGGGATAAGCGGGGTCTAAGGGTACATAAGCGCCACCGGCTTTGAGAATTCCCAACATAGCCACTACCATGTCCAAGGAGCGATCGACGCACAGACCCACCAATACCTCTGGTCCGACTCCCAACCCTTGCAAGTGGCGAGCCAGTTGGTTGGCTTTGGCGTTTAACTGCCGATAGGTCAGTCGTTGAGACTCGAATACAACAGCCACGGAGTCAGGAGTCCGGTTCGCTTGGGCTTCAAATAACTGATGGATGCACTTATCTTGGGGATAGTCGGCTTGAGTATTGTTCCAGGAGGGTAATGGGCGATCGCTTGCTGATGCTGTGGTCATAGACTAATTTTCCGGTTTAACTTGGGAGCTAGGGTAAGTTCCTAGTTTATTTTATAGGGCGATCGCTCCTACTTCTCGAATCTTCTATAAACAATACTTTAATTCCTGTGTAGAACTTGGACTATAGTTAGTTTTAGCCTTATTACTCTAGCCTAAACCCCCAAGCAATCCTAAAATCATACCCAAGACCAAGACCAAAATAAGAGCCACCAATGTAACGATCAAAACCCAGTATTGTAAGGTGTAAAGTTTTCGCAACTCTCCTAATGCACCCATTAAATGTTCTATATCCTGACCTTCAGTATCGACAATTCGCTTAAAGGCAGTAGAGGCTTGGTATGTCCAAATACCGATTAAAAAATCAGCCACTCCTGAGATCGTGGCTCCGATACCTTCTTCCGATCCGCGCAGTCCAAAGATGACCGTTAGCACTCCACCAATCATCAAAAAGATACTGACAAATTTCATGCGACTGGCTAATTGCCCAATCAGCGCATTTTGGGAACCATCAAATTCATAATTATCAAATTGCATAGTTAGAGCCTATTGTAAATAGACTCTGATATAATATCAGAGTGTTTACCCAGAGATCGAAGATGCCAGCCAAAGATATTTATCATGATGCAGTCAAACATGCCTTGATTAAAGACGGTTGGACAATAAAGATGACGTTTACGAAAACTTTTTTAGGAGAAAATCAATTCAAGAGGTGGCCAAAGTCAATCAGCTCTGGTTAATTGTGGTTGATATGGAGAAGGAAGAAGTCATACCATGGATAAATTAGAACACTATCGCGACTTGATTCAACAAATTTTAACTGAATATCATGAATGGGTCTCTGGTTCATCAAATCTAGATCGAGAAAGTTGTTTAGTGTTTGATGAAACTCACGACCAATATTTTTGGCTGTTTATGGGGTGGGACGGGAAGAAGAAAATTAGAAATATTCATGTTCATATTCGGATTAAAAATGAGAAAATTTATATTGAAGAGGATTGGACGGAAGAAGGGATAGCCAATGAGCTATTGCTGAAAGGACTATCGAAGGAGGAGATTGTATTGGCGTTTCACGATCCGGAGACTCGGAAGTTTACGGAATTTGCGATCGCCTAATCCCATCTCTCTAAGTTCGTAGGTTGGATTAAGGAACGAAACCCAACAAATCCGTTGAGTTGACGTTGCGTTCTACTTGTCCAAAACCCAACCCACGAGGACATGGCGAAGCTCTTGCGATTAGAAAGAGAAGGAATTTTTTAATTTTCTTGTTCCATAGGCTTGCTCTAAACTAGACCAGAGATCGTAGTGGAGAGTTCTAGAGCCGCCTATGCAAGTCGTTCCCCAAACACCAGTCCCCCAAGACTCAATATCCCTCGAAACCCTAACCTTAGATGTGACGGGAATGAAGTGTGCCGGATGCGTCCAAGCTGTGGAACGGCAACTGATTCAACAGCCAGGAGTCCGCTCTGCTTGTGTTAATTTAGTGACGGCTGTAGCGGCAGTAGAATATGAGAGTGGCGCGGTTAATGGCACTCAATTGGCTGAAAAGCTGACGGAATCAGGATTTCCCAGCCAACTGCGATCGCCGGAAAACTTCGGAAATTCCTCACTTTCTCCCCAACAGCGGTATCAACAGGAACTGAAAGCACATCAAAAAGAATTGGCGATCGCCGCCTCTTTATTGCTGTTATCCTTTACCGGCCATGGATTTCACGATTTACCTCTTCTAAGTTCCATGGCGTTTCACTGGGGTTTAGCCACCCTTGCCCTCCTCTTTCCCGGACGAAGCATCATTATCGAAGGGGCACGGGGATTATGGAACAATAGCCCCAATATGAATAGTTTAGTCGGCTTGGGGGCGATCGCTGCCTACACCACCAGCACCATTGCCCTGCTCTTTCCCCAAACCGGATGGGAATGCTTCTTTGACGAACCGGTGATGCTCCTGGGCTTTATTCTCCTCGGTCGTACCCTAGAAGCCAGAGCCAGAAGCCAAGCCGCCGCCGATCTCAGTGCCCTCTTAGCCCTACAACCCAAACGAGCGCACCTGATTCCCGTCGGTTCAACGCCGGATGAAACCCCCGTTGATATTGCGGCTGAAACCGTGAAAGTGGGGGAATGGTTGCGAGTCTTACCAGGAGAACGCTTTCCCGTGGATGGGCGCGTCGTCGGTGGAGAAACCACGGTCAACGAAAGTATGATTACCGGGGAAGCGATCCCCGTACCCAAGCAGGCGGGAGATTGGGTTAGTGCCGGAACAGTGAATGAGTCGGGACTCGTCACTCTGGAGACTACCCACGTTGGCTCAGATACAACCTTGGGTCAAATTATCCAATGGGTGGAAAATGCCCAAACCCGTAAAGCGCCCATTCAACAACTGGCTGATACGGTAGCCGGTTATTTTGTTTACGGCATTATGACGATCGCCACATTAACCTTTCTCTTCTGGCAACTGTGGGGCGTGCAACTGTGGCCCCATATACTAGCAACTGGGGAAACCCCCTATTCTCCCGTTCTACTGAGCTTAAAATTGGCGATCGCCGTTTTAGTCATTGCTTGTCCCTGTGCCCTAGGGTTAGCCACCCCCACCGCCATCTTAGTCGGTACAGGAATTGGCGCAAAACAAGGCATTCTGATCAAAGGCGGACAAGCGCTACAACAACTCAACGCCATCGACTTAATCAGTTTTGACAAAACGGGAACTCTCACCCAAGGCACTCCTGTAGTCACCGATTGTATCCCCAATCCGGCCCTAGGTTGGAGTAGCGATCGCCTCCTGGGAACTGCGGCAGCCGTTGAACAAGGCACGAACCATCCCCTCGCCCGTGCTATTTTAGACGCAGCCCAAAAGCGGGAATTAATCTTACCCTCGGCGGAAAGTTTCCAAACCCTTGCCGGTTATGGCGTTCAAGCCTGGGTGGAGCAAGAACGGGTACTGTTGGGAACCCCCGAATGGTTAGCGCAACAAGAGGTTATTTTACCCGCGAATACTGAAGAAATTGACCAACTTGCCCAAGAGGGTAAAACCGTCGTAGCGATCGCCCTCAATGGCCAATGGGCCGGATGGTTAGGGATTATCGATCCCCTGCGTCCCCAAGCAAGGGAAACCCTGGAAACTCTGCGGCAGATGGGCTTAAGCGTGATGATGCTAACCGGCGATCGCCAAGCAACCGCCCACGCCGTGGGGGAAAAACTGGGACTGAGTCAGGACGAAATTCAGGCAGAAGTGAAACCCGAAGCCAAAGCCGAGGCGATCGCTACGTTACAAAAATCTGCCCGCGTCGCTATGGTCGGAGATGGCATCAACGATGCTCCTGCTCTAGCTCAAGCGGATGTGGGCATTGCCCTCCAGAGCGCCACTGAAGTAGCGATGGATACCGCACAACTGGTTTTGATCGGCGATCGGCTCGCCGACATTCCCCACGCGATCGCCCTTGGTCGAGACACCTTTAGCAAAATTCGCCAAAACCTCTTTTGGGCCTTTGCCTACAATATCCTTGCCATCCCCCTAGCTGCGGGTGTGTTTCTGCCGCAATTCGGTATTCTCCTCTCTCCAGCGACTGCGGGTGCATTCATGGCCTTTAGCTCCGTCAGTGTCGTCACCAACTCTCTGCTGTTGCGCCGACGTTACCCCACTTGACTCTCTAACCTTCGCCCTAGGGAATGGGGAATGGGCAATAGGCAAGAGGCAATACACAATAGCTTATATTACTACTGTTGGCAGATCCGTTCCCCTACTTCACAATATGACTAGAATCGATTAAAATTGTCACTTTGTTGTACTCATCTGGGGGCTTCCATTCTCCAGTTATTGTACTCATGGTTTCTCTAAAAATACTCCCAATTAGAGTAACTATCTCCATCAAGAGCGTTTAAACTAGAAAAGGAATCCCAAAATCTACGGTTAACAAGGCTTCGTGTCCTTTGCCCCTTCCCTAAAACCTCTTAAATGAGGACTAAACCCTAAGTTATTGATGTTATTGAATAGGTATAATCTAAATAATGACCGAAACTTCTGCCCAATCTAACCAAAATCATCTCCTCATTATTGAAGACGATAAGGGACGGCGAGAATTTACACTCGAAGCCCCAGTTTACTCCATTGGTCGCCATGAACAGAGCGATATTCGCCTATATTCCCAATTCGTCTCTCGTCGCCATGCGACCCTAGTTCGGTTACCCAAAGAAGACGGAAATTACTATTACCGCATCGTTGACGGTAATCTTAAAGGCAAAGGAAGCGCTAACGGGATTATGGTCAATGGTAAAAAAGTCCCCACCCATGACCTCAAGAATGAAGATGAAATTGTCTTCGGTCCCCAAGTAAGAGCTAGTTATTATCTATTAGTCCGGGAAAGCGTGGTCACGACTCCCGCATCAGATGAATTCGATATTACCTTAATTAGCCCCGGTATGATGGGCGAAGAAGATATATAGTCCTACGTACTGGTAATGGGTAATAGGTCATGGGTAATAGGTAACAGGTCATTGGGGATCTTCCCTTACTCCCTACGCCCCACTCCCTACTCCACTACTGGCCATCGGGTTATCCAGGAACTGTATCAATCAACTTCAATTGACTGCTGTCTTGAATTTGCTTGCTAACCTGTTGGAACAGTTGATGACAGTGATTGTCCAGTTGTAAAGGTAGCTCTTCGTTTTTGGCCACTAAGGTCATTTTAATTTCCGTTTCAGTAGCGGTTGTGTTATCAATCAACACTTCCACGGTAACTAATTTGCCAAAAGGGACTTTGCCAGGCTTTTCGCGTCCCATGAGGTACTCGGCTCTATCGTATTGAACCTCAATATTCAAGGATTTGAGAATCTCAATCAACGACTGCCGGAGATTGTTATTGGGAAGCGCTACTGTAAATAAACAAGTGTACCGAGCCATAAAACACTCCGGACGTAAAACACGGATAATTTTAACTATATTATCGAAACTCATCTTACCAGTCATTCCCTCTCTTATTGACACGAGAGAATGAGTGAGGTGGGTACGATCGCCAAAAAACTATGATTGTAGAACCATTAGAGCGTTTTTCCCCTGGGTTGGGCAAGTTAATTGTATTTGAGGGAATTGAGGGTGCAGGAAAAACGACCCAAATCCAGCAAACCTCAGAGTGGCTGAGGTCTTGGCTCTCTCAAGAAGTCCTGATCGCCAGGGAACCCGGAGGTACACCTTTGGGCGAACAGTTACGGGCGGTGTTATTGGGGGATAGTTGGATTTATGATATTCCAGAGTTGTTACTCTATGCAGCCGATCGCGCCCAACATATCCAAGCGTTTATCCAACCTGCACTGAAGGCAGGCAAAATTATTTTATGCGATCGCTTCACCGATTCGACCCTCGCTTATCAGGGCTACGGTCGTGGTTTAAGTTTAGACTTAATCCATCAACTCAATCAAATTGCTACACAAGGTATCCAAAGTGATGTCACCCTATGGTTGGATGTCGATGTGGAAACTGGACTTAAACGAATGCGCCAAAGGGCATCAGCCGATCGCATGGAACAAGAAGATCTGGCCTTTCATCATCGCGTCAAACAGGGCTTTGAGAGTCTGTCCCACACCTATCCAGAGCGCATGATTCGTATTGATGCCAATTTGCCCGAAGATCGGGTACAGGCTCAGATTCGGACTGCCCTTAAAATCAGGATGAACGGTTAATATAGCGCTGTGGGCTAGGGAATGGGGAATGGGGAATAGAGAATAGGGAATGGGGAATAGGGAATAGGGAATAGGGAATGGGGAATAAGTTATTGTAGCTAGGTTTCAGTATTGAGCCGGAGTCCTAACTAACTCTTTCTCTGCTATAGGAGTAAACCATACCAACCTGAAGCTATGGAATGGATACATCATGTTGAAGAAGCTTTTAGTGGCTTCATTGGAATCATTCAACTAGCCTTTGAGATGATCGCTGTATTTTGCATTCTCCTTGGTTTGGTGCAAACTCTGCGATTAGCGATCCAACTGCTGCCTCAAATGAAGTTGATGCCACAAGGGAATTCGGATACTCCTTTTGTACTGCTGCGAATTAAATTGGGGTCTTGGTTGGCGTTGGCGCTGGAGTTTCAGCTAGGGGCGGATATTTTAGCAACAACAGTTGCGCCAAGTTGGGAAAGTTTGGGAAAATTGGGGGCGATCGCCATTATCCGAACATTCCTCAATTATTTCTTGAATCAGGAGTTAGTGGAACAAGTGGAATTACGAGAGAAACTCAATGAGCAAAGCCAGTTACAATCTGGAGAATAGCGATGAATTTCAAGTTTACCGCCTCAAGCCATTAATTCCTAACTTCCTCGGTCATCGATTTGTTGTACAGACACATCGATCGCCTCAACATCAATTGTGCCATCGGGAGTTAAACGCGTAAACTTGCCAGAGACGACTTTCAGGGGTTCCCCACAACCAGGACAGCGCACTTGAGTGTTATTTAACGCCGGAAATGAGGTTTGGCACACGGGACAAGAAGACTCAATCAGATTTCGTTGCAACCACCAGCGCAGAGCAATAAGAAAAATAACAGGAGCGATCGCCAATAGGACAATCAGAATCAGAATCGAATGGACAATCCAGCCCAAACCCACCGATCCTAACAGCCAAATTCCCCCAAAAAGGGCTAACCAAAAGCCAATACCGGATAGGTTAATCTGAAGTTTTTTCCAATCGTTTAAGTTCACGATCGCCTCCTTATGGGGTTGTCTCTTCCTAGGATAATGGCTCAGTTACCCAATTGTCAGTTATGGAGAAGTTGAGCTAACCGTTGGGTAAAGGCTGGTTTTCCAAACCCAGAGAGAGCTTGTTCCCGTAACCAGGAACCGTCACAGCGGCGATCGCCCCCTTGCAGAATTTCGATACATGCCGTTGCCACCGCTTCCGGGTCTCGGTAGGGGACTTGCCACCCCAAACGCCCATCTTCCAGGGGATCGGCGGAACCATCATTATCCCCTGATAATACGGGGACACCGCAAGCCATCGCTTCAAGATATACAATACCAAAACCTTCTTGGGATGGCATAATATAAGCATCGGCAAGACGATAGTGATCGACAAGAGCCTCATCAGGCACAAAACCAGCGAAGACGATGCGATCGCTCACTCCCAGATCCTCAGCTAATTGCTCTAACCGAGGGCGATCGTCTCCCCGTCCAATCACCAAATACTTCACATCTGGGATAGCATGGGCAATTTTAGGTAAGGCTCGGATAGTCACATCAACCCCTTTATAAATATCTCCACTCCACAACCGAGCAACCGTCATCAACACTTTTGCACTCTCTAGCTGATAAGTTTGCACTAACTCCAGATTTTTAGGCCCTGGGGTAAACACATCCCCATCGATCGCACAGGGGAGCAGCTCAAATTTCTGGCGATCGACTTGATTATTGATACTCGTCCGATCTCGACTATAACGGCTAATCGTCCAAACCCATTCCGCTTTTTGGAGGGCATTGTAATATTTCGGCGCTAAAGGTTCCCACACTTCTTTACCATAGGTTAATACCGTATAAGGAATGCCCAGAGGCTTGCATAACAGTTGTATCAAGTGCGCTAAATACACATGGCCACAAAACACGCGACGAGGCCGTTTTTGGAGTAAATGAAGAAAGAGCGTACTGGCTAAATGAATTCGACCTAACCAAGCTTGTTCTTTTTTGAAGTAATAAAACTTCAGACCCGGTTCACCCTCAAAAGGATTATCACATCCCGCTTTATCTCGCAACAGGTAAACTTCAGCCCTTTGATCGGGGTCTTGAGCGCACAGTTGTGTATAACTGCTGAGAATATCTTTAACATAGGATTGGATACCTCCTTCCAGGCTAAAGATTTCTAAAAAAACAAATATATCCATGAGAATAGGGAATAGGGAATAGGGAATAGGGAATAGGAGATCTCCGTGTTCCCCTATCTCCCTATCTCTCCCTGTTTTAATAACTCCAAATCCTGTTTTACCATTTTCTCAATCAATTGTTCAAAACTCACCTGCGGATGCCATCCTAATTTCGTCTTTGCCTTGGTCGGATTCGCGACCAATTGAAAATGTTCATCTTTTCGTAAAAACTTGGGATTAATCGTGACATGGTCTTCCCAATTTAAATCGACACAAGCAAACGCTGTAGCAACCCAATCCTGAACGCTATGTAGTTTTCCTGTCCCAATTACATATTCTTCTGGTTCATCTGCTTGAAGCATTCGCCACATGGCTTCCACGTGATCGCCAGCATAGCCCCAATCCCGTTTGGCTTCTAAACTTCCCATCTCTAAATTTTCTCTCAAACCCAACTTAATTGAAGCGGCTGCTAAAGACACTTTTCGAGTAACAAAATTTCGGGGTCGGCGAGGAGATTCATGATTATATAAAATTCCACTACAGGCAAATAAACCATATCGTTGCCGATGATGTACCATAGTCCAATGGGCATGAAGTTTAGCCGCTGCATAGGGATTTTTGGGTCGAAATGCGGTTTCTTCATCCTGGGGAGAACACTGCACATCGCCAAACATTTCCGAACTACTGGCCTGATAAAATCGGGTATCTAAATCTCCTTTACGCACAGCATCGAGTAAGCGCGTTGCGGTTCCGGTTACTAAGTCTAAAGTGCCTAACGGATCGTTCCAAGAATCTGGGACAAAACTAGGGGCAGCTAGATTATAAATTTCATCTGGATGCTTGGCTTCAACCATTTCAATCAAAGCCTCACTATCCGTTAATTCTACAGGATAAATCTCGATCCGTTCTGCTAACTCTCCTAGTTTAGAAACATTTTTTTTGCGTTGAGGAGAGACTAACCCGACTACATGATATCCTTTTCCTAAGAGTAGCTGACTCAAGTAATAACCGTCTTGACCTGTCACTCCTGTAATGATTGCTGTTTTGGTCATGGGATAGTTGGTAAAGTGTGTTTCTATTTTTATGTTAAGTCATCTCTGGGGGATTGAACTAGGATAGGGGATTGCGAAGGGCGCAAAGCCCAATGAAGAGATCGCTTCGAGATCTGTTCAGAAATTTAGTAAAATTCTACCGAATAATCAGTATTTTTGTTTCACTTGGAGTTGTGCAATTCGATCGCACAACTCCATTCGTTGCTAGACTCTGTAGAAACCCCCATTGACAGATCCTTCATGAGTGATAATCAGGGCAAAAACCTATCTTTGTTTCAGTTTGAAGCTGATTTTGTGCAAGACCTGCGCTGTATTCCTATGCAGGTACGGATGAAATTGGATACTTGTGGCGTGAAACTGAAGTTAACCCATTGGCATCAATTGACGGTAGAGGAGAGAGAAGAGCTGATGGCTTTACCTTGTGAGACTCTAGAGGAACAGCAAACCTATCGGGAACAGTTGCGAGAGTTGGTCTTCGCGAAAACGGGGGGATTTCCCAAGGATCTGGCGATCGATCCCGATCTCCCTTGGATGGATGCAACAGTTATACCCACAGTTGTAGTGGAAAAGGCGGAGAGTGTGACGGTTGATTTGACTCTGGAGCAATGGTCAAAACTGACTCCAGCCCAGCGTTTTGCCTTAATTAAACTGAGTCGCCCCAGTCATGAAAATCACAATTTTGTCCCTGCATTGAGGGAATTTCAGATTTTGCCATGAGCCAGGATTTGTTTGTGGAGTCGAAGGGGGAAGGGTTCCCGATATTGTGTTTACATGGCCATCCAGGTACAGGTGGCTCCCTCTCCGTATTTACCGATCGCCTCTCTCAAAGGTTTTGGACGTTGGCCCCAGATTTGCGCGGTTATGGTCGTTCCCAGGTACGAAAAGAGTTTGAGTTAACCGATCATTTGGCCGATCTTGAGGCGCTTCTAGGACGGTTGGGAATTGACTCATTTTTGCTCTTGGGATGGTCTTTGGGGGGTATTTTGGCCCTGGAGTTGGCTTTGAGACATCCGCAACGGGTGAAGGGGCTAATTCTGATTGCTACAGCAGCTCGACCCCGTGGGAATCATCCTCCAGTCAATTGGAAGGATTATCTGTATACGGGGATAGCAGCACTGTTGAATGGGATCAAGCCAGGATGGGAGTGGAATATTGAGCAGTTTGGGAGGCGATCGCTCTTTCGCACCTTAATCCGACAACATACCCCCCAAGCCTATCGCTATTTAGCTCAGGAGGGCACAAGAGCCTATCTCTCGACTTCTCGGGCTGCCCATCAAGCCTTGAATCGGGCCCTGAGAAAGCGCTACGATCGCCGAGATGCTCTTGTTCAGATTAAGTGCCCAGCTTTAGTTTTAGCTGGGTCACATGATTGTCATATTACAGCCGATTCCAGTTGGGAAACCGCACAAGCTCTATCCAAGAGTCAATGGCACTGTTATCCACAAACTGCCCATTTGTTCCCTTGGGAAGTCCCTAACCTGGTTTTAGCCGATATTGACCATTGGCTAGACTCTCAGGCCTGGTAATGGGTAATGGGTAATTTTGAAACCCGGCTTTCCCTATTCCCTATAATTCCCTATGGCCTCCTGCCGATTACCGATTTCCCCCAAGTCTCCAGAAATAGTAAGGGCTTCAGGCTTACACTGTTTAATCAGGGTACTGATGCCTTCAGCAGCTTCAGCTTTGAGATCCTCTTCATAACCGTGTTGGACTTCTTCCGCTTCTTCTATGCTCTGAAAGGGGCCAAAGTAGTAAGTACAAGAGGGGGTTTGGGTTTTGATTTCAATCCAGTAGGCGAAACCAAGGAAGTTTTGGGTATTCACTAACAAATCTTGGACGTTATTCATTGACTAGCCTGCCTATTGACTTTGCCGATGGACAATAAAGTTGAGCGGACGATATTGAGCGATGGTCATATTTCTTTACATTTTGTTATACATGGTTCAATTTATTTTGGCAATTGCTCTGACCAGAAATATCCAAAGGGGTAGTCCACCGTTGCCGGTAGATTTCATAAAGGCTCATTCCAGCAGCAACAGAAGCATTGAGGCTGGGGGTATTACCTGGGAGAGGGATAGAAATGAGAAAATCACAATGGCGCTGGGTTAGTAAATTTAGCCCACTGCCTTCTGAACCAATGACGAGGGCGATCGCCCCAGAAAAGTTAACTTTAGGGAGAGCTTCTCCTGATTCAGCAACAGTTCCATAAATCCAAAATCCAGATGCCTTCAATTCTTCCAAGGCCCTAGCTAGATTGACAACCCTAGAAACCAGGAAAGATTCTAAAGATCCGGCTGCAACTTTAACCACGCTGGAGGTGATCCCCACAGCTCGGCGTTGGGGGATCACGAGACCCTGAGATCCCAAGGCTTCAGCCGTGCGAATCATTGCCCCTAGGTTATGGGGATCGGTAATTCCATCAGCAATAACTAAGACCGGATTGGGGCTTTGTTCTTTGGCTCTGGTAATCAGATCGGATAACTCTATATATTGATAAGGAGCCACCTGAACGGCAACTCCTTGGTGATTTCCCCGCTCTGTAATTTGGTCGAGTCGGCGATAGTCTACCTCATCAATGACGGTTCCGTTTGCTTTAGCCTGGTTGAGGAGGGTATGAAATCGAGAATCATACCTCATTTTGGCTGTAATCCAGACACGATTGATATGCCGTTCTCCTTTAAGGACGGCGAGTACTGGATGGAGACCATAGATTAGGTCGGGGTTCGAGTCCTCCACAACTTCTGGCGATCGCTCTTGGGGTGACTCTTGGGGAGTTTCTACTGCAGACGGGCGATGCTTGAGTACAGGTTTGGGTTTGCCTTTGAGTTGAGGACGTGAAAAACGTCTCCCCTCGGATTTCCGTTGAGGACGGGGTTTATGGAATGCTGCCATAGGATTAATCGTATCTAAAGGTGTAGTTTGCCCGATCGCTTTTTCGGCTGTCTGTCGAACAGGACACATTTTTAGTTATTCATCAAGATTAAGCATCCCCAATAACTGATGCAATCGAGAGGGGTCGCTTAAATAGAGATAACCAATGAGGGTTTCTAAGCTAGTCGCTTGTTGATAAATTTGGGGGTCTAAGCGTCGGGGGGAACGATGGACACTATTGCGACCCCGCCTAACCATATCTAACTCTTCTGGACTTAAGTAGGGAATTAGGGTTTGTAGATATTGAGCTTGCTGTTCAGCGCGAACCTGTTGGACAACCGCTTGATGATAGAGTGGCGATTTCTTGGGAGGCATTAGATAATAAGTCCGCATGTACAACTCATATACAGCATCCCCCACATAGGCTAAAGCCGCTGGCGATAATCGTTGCAAGTCGATAGGATCGGGAACTATCGATCGCGGGTCGAGTACCACTAAGTGCCTCCACCACAATTAAAATAGGAAGCTATCCAGTAAAAGGACTGGATAGCTCGGTTAAGACCTATCCTGGTCATCAGTTCTTCGTATTTTCAAGGGCTTGGTCAATCGTGTCACACACCGATAGGAACTTTTCTAGTCGAACCAGTTTTACAGTTTGCAATACCCGAGCATTGGCAACCACTTGTAGACTTCCTTCTTCAGTCTGAGCTTTTTTCACCAATTGGACTAAAGCTCCTAACCCAGAACTATCCACAAAATCAATCTTAGACAGGTCTAGGATAATGTGCTTTGGCCCTTCATCAATACATTTACCGATGGCCTTACGAAATGCGGGTTCAGAAAATGCATCTAATAAACCCGTGAGGCGAAAAATTTGTGCATTACCGCTGACGCTGCGTGTGCCTCTTAAACTAACAGTCAGGGTGAGTGGTTCAGCCTTAATTCTACCCTCCTTTGATTTCAGATCAAATCAACAAATTTTTAGGGGTAAACCCCATGAAAGGACTATTCAAGATTGGACAGTCGGAGATCTAGATTAACATTTCTGATGTCCCTTATGCCATAGTTTCCAGGGAACTTAGGCCGCGCGGTAATTTTCCATGGCCTGAATAAAGTTTTCAAACAGATAATCAGCATCATGGGGGCCAGGACTTGCTTCTGGGTGATACTGAACCGAGAAGATTGGCAGTTCTTTATGGCGCAGTCCGGCAATGGTTTTGTCGTTTAAGTTCAGATGGGTGACTTCTACTTGGGGATCGAGAGATTCCCCACTAATGGCAAATCCATGGTTTTGACTGGTAATCTCCACTTTTTGCGATAGTCCAGCGGGTTGATTGAGACCTCGATGACCAAATTTGAGTTTATAGGTTTGCGCTCCCAGGGAGAGTCCCAGAATTTGGTGACCCATACAAATGCCAAACATGGGTTTTCCAGCCGTGAGTAGCTGTTTGGCCGTTTCAACGCCTTCAGTCACCGCAGAAGGGTCTCCTGGCCCATTGGACAAGAAGATACCATCGGGGTTATGGCGAAGGATTTCTTCAGAGGGAGTATTAGCCGGAACCACAATGACACGGCAACCATAGCTGGCTAACCGACGCAAGATATTCCGTTTGACTCCAAAATCGATCGCCACTACGGTATATTTTTGTGTATTATCTTTAATGCCTTCGGGGTTGAATTCCCAGAGATCTGGCGTGGGGTCTGACCATTCGTAGGTGGAAGCGGTGGTCACTTCACGAACTAGGTTCAGTCCGTTCATGTTGGGGGCTTGTTTGACTTTTTCAAGCAGTTGGTTCCGATCGAGAATTTCGGTGGAGATGCCCCCATTCATGGCTCCAAAGCCCCGGAGCTTGCGGGTTAGGGAACGGGTGTCGATACCGTAAATACCGATAATATTATGTTGTTTAAGATAGTCGGGTAGGGATTCCGTAGAGCGCCAATTACTGGGCAGGCTGCAAATGTTGCGAGCGATCGCCCCTTTGACGTAGGGGCGATCGGATTCTTCGTCATCTAAGTTAACCCCAGTGTTGCCCAATTCTGGATAAGTAAATGTTACAATTTGGCCACAGTAACTGGGATCGGTGAGGACTTCTTGATAGCCTGTCATTCCCGTATTGAACACAACTTCTCCGAGGGTGGTTCCAGTTGCACCGAAAGACCAACCGCGATAGGCTGTGCCATCAGCAAGGACGAGGAGGGCGGGTTGAGCATCTTTGAGTGGCATAGGCATCAAGCAGGATTAAGAACGCTGGTTATTATCGCACAGGGGAAAAGGAAGCTATGGTTTTTTTAGATTGTTTTTGCCAATGAATACTCAGATCGGGTTAGAACCGGTGAAAGGCTTAATTGTATTAGGAATGGCAGTCGGGATCGTAGCCTGTGGGCGATCGCCCGTTGAGGGGTCCGATCCGCCAACCCCAGAAGTCCCCCAGGCGATTGTCTCCCCTTCCCCTTCTCCCTCGGCAGCCCCCTCTCCAGTTGTCCAAGATCAAAAAACCCTACAACGAGCCTTAGATAAAGCCTATGGTGCAGCCAGTATCGCCCAGTCTGCGGCATCTCCAGGGGATTGGCAGTTAGTGACACGGCAATGGCAACAGGCGATCGCGCTTCTCCAACACATCTCACCCCAAAGTCCCCACTATGCCCTAGCTCAACAAAAAATCAATGAATATCAGAAAAACCTGACTTACGCTCAAAACCAAAGTCAAAACGCTTCCCCAGCGCCTGCTCCCACCCCCCAAATTATTGCGGTTAAACCTGTCACCCCCGTTCAACCGGTTCGACGCAGACCCTATTCTGCTCAACCGGGCAGCATTCAAACTCCCATTAAGCGCCGAGAGGGAGGAACACCAGTGATTGATGTGGTGTTTAATCAGACCCAAAGCTTTGAAATGATCGTTGATACGGGAGCAACAGGAGTAGTGATTACCCAAAAGATGGCCCAATCCCTGAATATTCCTCTCATCGGGTCTGCAAAAATGGATACTGCGAGTGCCAAAGGAGTTACAGTCCCCATTGGTTTGGTCGAATCTATTGCCGTTAAAAGTTTAGTTGTGCAGAATTTACCCGTGGTTATTGCCGGTTCCCAGTTGGACATTGGCTTACTCGGCCATGACTTTTTTGGCGATTATGACCTGATTATCCGCCAAGACCAGATTGTCTTTCAACCGAGGTAATTAACGATTATTAAGTGTTAATGATGTAGTTTTGTCCATAATTCCTCCTTAATCCGATTTAAAATAGAACTCTCATCTAAACCTGATAAAATGCGGCTAACGACTGCTTTTGGCCCATCCGGGCCCCAAGATGCGTCATTGGCTAAATATTCTTTGGTCACTTGGCCAATGCCATAGGAAGATAGGGCAGAAATGGCTGCTTGACTGATAGCGACAGATAAATAGGGTGCTAAGGCAACTCCTCCCGTCACGGGAGTCGCTAAACCGAGTAAACCTTTGAGACTACTGAGTCCCAGGTTGGCGAATAGTTCTCCGGCGCTAATACCTCCCATGGCGATCGCAATTTTTTGGAGTAAATTCAAGGCCCCTTGTTGGGTCATCTGTATACCATAGAGCTTAGATAAATTCAGGATCATCACCACATCAACGATCGCTGCACTGAGTAAATCGATCGCCGTAACCGGATTTAGGGCGATGGCTAATCCCTTGACCCTCACGGAATTCCAGATGATTTGATTCCCCTTCCCCTCACGAATTTCCATCTTTCGTTGAACTAACCGCTCATTCACCGTATCGGCGTAGAGCATGGTATTTAACGCGACTAAAGACTTGCCTTCGCGATCGAGCAATTCCAAAATCTTCAGTTTCAAATCCTCCACTTGCGGTTCTCCCCGCACCAGTTTCACCCCCAAACTGCCATCCGGCTGTAGTACCCCTTCCGGAACCAACGGACAAGCAGCCGCCATCACAATTTCCTCTGGGGACAACAACTCCTTTACCCGTTCGTCGCGAATTTTTTCATAAATCATCATCCGGTCAGTATCCGGATATTGATCGATCTTATTAAACACCAGCAAAATCGGCTTACTCTCGGCTCGCAAGAGAGACAAAGCTTCGTATTCTACCTGGGTCATATCCCCAGCAATCACGAATAAAATTAAGTCTGACTGCTTCGCCACCTCGCGAGCAAGAGCCGCTCGCTGCTGACCATTGACCTCATCAATTCCTGGCGTATCTATGAGCTTAATTTGAGCCTGTCCTTGATGGCCAATGGTCACCCGTACTAACTCTGACTCCTGTTGATCGCAAACTTCCCAGGACGCTCCATGAATAGCGCGAGTCACTCCATGGATAGGGCCGGTTTCAAACACTCGATCTCCTAACAGTGCATTCAGCACTGAAGATTTACCCCGTCCCACCAAACCAAATACGGCAATTTGTACCCGACTTTGTTCTAACTTGTCGAGCATTCCTTGTAAATCTTCAATTTCTGCTTCTAGACCCGACCGTTCTGAATGGCTCAAATCCAAATTTGAGACCAAGGATTGTAAAGATTCCGTGGCCTGTTTATAGTTTAATTCCGCTTGAATATCGGCGAAGCTAAGAACGGTTTGTTCCAGTTCTTGCTCAAAATCTGCTGCACTCATGGATCAATTAAAAATAAAAAATTAATTCCCTAAACTCGCCCCTACCAGTTAATTATTTCGGCTACCGCCGACCTGAAAATTGTTAATTTTTAATCAATCCCCGCATCTTCGTACCATGGATCAAAAGACACCTCTAGCCCTAAACTCTGTAGTGCAAATGTTCCCGAATCTTGGGTATAAGATTGAAAAGACCACTGCGGTTTTCCATGGCGACGGAAAATATCTCCTCGCTGCTGTTTGGTGTTCACTAGCACATATTCTTCCAACGTCTCCAAGGTTTGATAATCATTAAATTTATCCCCGCGATCGAATCCTTCTGTACTGGGAGATAACACCTCCACAATTAATTTAGGAAATCGCTTATACACCGAAGTTTCCCGATCCCTCGGATCGCCAGCAACCATCAAATCGGGATAGTAAAACCGATTCTGTTTTTCTATCTGTGCCTTTAGATCGTTGAAATAGACCTGACAATCCGTTCCTCGTACATGATTGCGGAGCAACATATACAAATTACCACCAATAACATTATGACTATCAGTGCTTCCTGACATGGCATACATTTGACCATCAATATATTCATGTCTGATGGTATTCTGTTCTTCGATTTCCAGATACTCTTCTGGGCTGATAAAATCGGATTTAGGGCGCGCAACCATACGTTTTTATAGATTTTCCATGGCTTGGATGACCTGACTCCATTTTAGACGAACGGATATCTACAGCCCCAAACTAACCAGGAGAAATGGTATTGGGGAACTGCATGAGAGCGCTTTGCGATGTTATGGAGTACGATACCGAATCCCCAAAGTCATGTAGTACAATCCTATTCCCTATTCCCGATTCCTTAGCGCAAAGCGCTAGTAAGTGTACGCTTGCAGATCGGGCTATCTTTTTGGGCGATCGCCCAATCCCTCAGTTTAACGGATGATCGAGAGATCGACTTTACCGAAGTTGGTACTTAGGGCGACATTCATATGTTCTAGAGCATGAACCAACCAAGAGACAGTTGACTTCGTGGAGTTTTCATAGTGGTTATAGAGGATAGCGAGGCGCTTTTCTAAGTAGGGTTTGACTTTATGGCAGACTAGGACAATTTTGAGCAATAGTCCAATGGTGGCTGTGGGACCGTTATTGGAGAGGAGGTCAATAAAGGTATAGTGTTGGGGGTTCTGTTGACCCTGAACTACCATGAAGTTTAAAAGTTGACTACAAGTACGGATCGTGAGGAAGTCACTTGGTTTTTGATCGTCGCTTTGGGGGAGGGTATTACTGAGATGCTCGTAGAGTTGTTTATTAAACTTCCGTTGACCATAGCTGGATTCGATGGAGCTTGAGAGATATTCATAGAGACTGTCTTTGTACTCTCTGAAGGTTCTCACTTGATGGGTATGGGTGATAAAGGATTGAGCTAAGTCTTGGTGGGTATACGATCCTTCAACTTTGCCAATATAGTGTTTGAGTGCGCCGACTAATTCGCGATCGCTCAATAGAGTAGGATTTTCTTCTGGTTTGACCAGTCGTTTGGCCTTTTCTGGGGAACATAGGCGCAGCATCTGGCTTTGCCGAACTCGATAGGTGACATACTGGGACAGGTTTTTCTCAAACTTTTGTTGCATTTGAGTTTGAACTTGTCTGACAGTATTTTGTTGCTCTGAACTACTTTGGTCGCTTAACATGCAGTGGGAATAGAGGTAGGGATAGCGGTGAATAAGCTGTTTGAGAGGAACCCGATCCCCTGCTGGCTTGGGTGTGGCGCTAAAGACTTCCGCTAACCGAGAGAGCGTTACATATTGTTCTGTGTTTGTAAAGTCTTGAACTAAAGAGCGCAGACGATGAACGGAGCGCATTTGGGTCAATCCACCATTGAGATCCTTGCGGCTACGATCGAATAGGTGGACTAAATCTGGAATGCTATTTTGATGTTGGGGATAGGTTCGCCACTGGTTAATTAGAATATGACAACAGCGGTTAATAACAAATTTAAAGTCCTCTTCTGCCCCTTTAGCCGAGGTTAGGGCATTTAAGGCAGCTACTACTTCTTGATTATCGTATCCGAGTCCATGGATAAATAGTTGCCGGAATCGATCGACGAGTTGTTCGGGGGTTTCTGCTTGGACACATTCGAGGAGATGCTCATAGATCACCTGTTCTTGAGCAATTCGGTTGGATTTGTTATAAGTAGTGTTCGTTCGCCTGTTCATTGTACATCCCCCTAGATTTGAATATATATGGGGGTTATCCCCTTTCGTGCTTTACTCAATACGATCGAGACCTTGACCCTATCGGTTTATCTATTCTTTCATCTATTCTATTTCAGTATATGGATGGTTTCCAGTTAAGGTCTGGGCACCCTATGTTTTTCTTATCCGTAAATTATATAACTTTTATTATTCCCTATTTTCCCCCTGAATGGGGTCACCCTGCATCCGTTAATTCTGGGAATTTTGAAAGAGCGTCTATCTTCCCTAGATCGGGATAAACCCCGATCAATCGGTGCATTTGAGAGATCAAATGATAGACTCCCAATAATTCTCCTCTATAATTGACCGGCAATTGAGAGCGTTTTTTTTAAAGTTTTGGTAAAGTACCTCCTTTTGATCCGAGTTTTCTGTAAAACTTCAGTGAATTTATGAGGTATCCTGGAAATTAAGACTTCAGCAATGAAGGACGACAAAGTGTATTGGTTAGAGGAATAGTTAGGTCATCATGACATTTCAGGTCACCCTTGCCCAGTTAATTGATGTTCTAGGGGCTACGGTAATCCATGAGCTACAATTAGACCAGACGTTAGAAGTGACGGGTATTTCGACTGATACTCGTTCTCTGGTTCCTGGATCGGTTTTTGTGGCTTTGCGGGGGGAAACCTTTAATGGTCATGATTTTGTTGATCGGGCGATCGCCAAGGGCGCAGTTGCCTCTATTGTCGATACTCCCGTTCCCCACGGAGGTCTTCAACTTGTAGTTGAAGATACATTAGTTGCCTATCAAACTGTAGGCAGTTGGTGGAGAGGGACGTTCGATATTCCAGTGATTGCGGTTACTGGATCTTGTGGCAAAACTACCACAAAAGAATTAATTGCTGCTGTTTTAGCCCACCTCAAAGGAAGAAATTATACCAAAAACATTCTCAAAACGCAAAAAAATTTTAATAACGAGATAGGGGTGCCAAAAACACTCTTGGAACTATCAGGGACTCATAACTATGCCGTGCTGGAAATGGCCATGCGGGGTCGGGGGCAAATTGCCTTGCTTTCAGAGTTGGCCCAGCCGACGATTGGGGTAATTGTGAATGTGGGAACTGCTCATATTGGTCTGCTGGGGTCAGAACAGGCGATCGCCGAAGCGAAATGTGAGTTACTAGAAAAAATGCCGAAAGACTCAGTAGCAATTTTAAATGCTGATAATGAGAGATTACTGGCAACGGCGGATCGAGTGTGGTCGGGTCAAACCCTGACCTATGGATTGAGTGCAGGGGACTGTCAGGGAAAATTGATCGATACAGAAACCTTGGAGTTAGAAGGAGTACGCTTACCCTTACCGCTTCCGGGCCGTCATAATGCATCTAATTATCTGGCCGCGATCGCCGTGGCTAAGGTTTTAGGATTAGACTGGAAGCCACTACAAGCCGGATTATCCGTAAATTTACCAAGCGGGCGATCGGGACGCTATGTTTTACCGAATGATATCGTCCTGCTTGATGAAACCTATAATGCGGGCATAGAATCGATGAAAGCCGCCTTAGAGTTATTGGATCAAACTCCAGGATACCGCCACATCGCCGTCTTGGGAGCCATGAAAGAATTAGGCGAGAATTCCTTTGAATATCATCGCCAACTGGGAGAATGGGCAGAACAACTGCCATCCTTAGATGGAGTAATGGTTTTGCAAGATGACGAAGATGTAGAAGGTATTGACGAAGGTATCCGCGAGATTCCCTGTGAAGTCTACACGACCCATGAACGGGTCATTGAACGGCTTAAAGTCCTCATGCAACCGGGCGATCGCATTTTATTTAAAGCATCCCATTCTGTAGGTTTGGATCGGGTAGTGAAAGCGATCTTAGAACATTACGGATTAGACAATCCTGAACCCTCATAGACCCCATCAAGTTGATTATTTTGGGGAATAACTTGCCGATCGACTATCCTCTCACATTGCTGAAAAACATAGTTGATGGCAGCAAAAAGTTGATCTAAGTCTTGAATCGTATAAAATGTTTTATTTTCTGTAAAACGATTCCGTCTGAGCTTCCCAAACTTCCAAACTTCTCCATTAGAAGTGATTCCAAAAACTTCTTGATCCGAGTCTTCATTCATTTTCTGTGCGGCAAGCATTTCTGCTAGACATTGGCCCCATCCTTGGTTGAAGTCATCTTTTTTTCCTTCCACAATCACAAAATACGGGCGGTCAAATACCCGTTTTCCCAAAGGAGACTTTTGAGCTAAGATATACAGCGCTTTGCGCTGTAACGGAGTACAGTATCATTGAGATAAGTCATTGCGAATGGAACGAAGTGGAATGAAGCAATCGCAAAATCCCCAAATCTTGGCGATTGCTTCCCTGCGGTCGCAATGACAACTCGAATCTATGATCAACAATGTACCTCATAGCAGCGCGAAGCGCTGAATTCTGGGATTCCAGATAATGGATCTTCATAGCGAAGGGTTTGATGGCTCCAGAGAATAAACTTACTCCGGTACTGTTTCCAAATTTCTTGCAAAATCGGAGCAATAATGGATTCACAGATAGCGTATTCTGAATTATCCACCACACCATCTTCTAGAAGAATACCTAAATGTTCCCGGAAGTATGGCGAGATTTCAAAAGGGGTTTCAATAATGAAATTGGATTGATTTTGGATAATCTCAAATTCTTTAAGAACCGCACTCAAGTCTTTATAAGCACTAAAAGGCATATTTAATGGTGACCTCAGAAAATCATTTTAATTCCACCTTCCTGCATTTACTCAAACTTATTTTGCAATTGTGCCACCACAACTTTCCCCTCCATTTTTTCTCCTTTTTCTAATTGTTCAATTCCAACAACAACTTTTTTGTGAGTATCTTCAATCCATCTTTCATATTCTCGATCTTGTTTTTCTAATAATTGCAAAGCTTTGTTAATTAGCTCTTGACTATTCAGATACTTTCCTTTCTTGATTTGAGATTCAATGAATTGTTTTTGTTCCGGACTTAAAACGATATTCATGACAACAATTTACTCGTTCAATCAAAAGAGATCTAGTGAAAATCATATCTATCATTCAACCGATACAACATATTCACTAAATCTAGTATAGATCAAGTCAAGAAAGACTACTGCCTAGGAGAAATAAACTTAACAGGGTATTTCCATTCCATAAACTATGGAGGACAATGGGCGCGAGTAAGTTGCCGGAACGGGTATAAACTATTCCCATAATTATACCTAAGGTGGCGAGGGGAATGATTTCTGAGAGACTCAGGTGAGCGATCGCAAAAACAAACCCACTCAACGTAATCGCCAACCAGACTGGAACATAGCGGGTGAGGGATGGAAGCAGGAAACCGCGAAACATAATTTCTTCAAATACCGGTGCAGCAACAGATGCGGTAAAAGCGAAACAGGCGATCGCAACCCAATCATTCCCTTGCAGCGCTAACGGTAAAATTGGATTGCTACCCCCTTGACCTTGCCATAGAATTTGATTGATTAAAGACACCAATAATACCACGGGAATAGCAATCAAAAATCCCCCTATTCCCCACACTATACCTGACGCTTTAATATCAAACTTAAACCAGTTTTGTGGTAGGGGTTTAAAGGGATTCACCGCCACATATAAAATCCCTAATGCTCCAGCACTGCTCACCAAATAGGACATTAAAATAATAAGGGCATCGGCGCGAACTCCACTGCCACGAGTAAAGGAAAATAGACTTAAGAATTCCCGGAAAATGACTGGCGAAATCAATTGGCCAATGAAGAAAAATCCTGCTACTAAGACTAACAAGATAGTGTCCCAATTCCAGGGAACTTCTGTAACCCCCTGATTTTGAGATAACCAAGACTCTTTCCGTTGAACGATCCATTGCAGTACGACTAGCACCAATAAGGCAGTTCCTAAGAATATTCCCACTGACTGCACCCCAGCCACAATCAGCAGTTTACGAATCCCTTGAAACGCGATCTCCTGTTGCTGAGTCTCCAGCTCCCTTAAGGCTAATTCGTCACCCTGGATCTCATACAGTCGTGATAATGCCTGATAACGAAACCATCCCGATAACTCCAGATCCAACATCAATGGTGCCTCTGAGAGAATCTGGGGCGAATCTTCCCATAACCCGATTAAAGCCTGTGCTGTATCTCCGGTAAAAGATTGGGGATCATCGGCTAATTTTTGCCATAATTGCAAAGCTTCTGGAACTCGATCTGCCTGGATTTTTAACAGACCCAAATTAAGATTAATCTTTTCTAAACTCTCTTGTGTAGAGGCGATCGCCTGTTTTAGGAGGGTCTCCTGAGTCAGATTTGCTACCGGTTGCTGGTTTAACTCGGTGAGTTGCTGGCGCGTTTTCTCCAGATGATTTTGGCTATCTTTTTGAGCATCTTCATATTGGGAGATCGCCGTTGACACCGGTTCAACCCCGATCAGCGTTTGACGCAACACCCCTTGGGCTTGGGGGGTTAAATTTTCCCCCTTCCACACAGACGAATTCAGGAGTAAATTGGTCTGATAGAGTTCTAACTGACCTTGAAACTGGGGTTGGCTCCAACTGTTATACAAAAAGAGGGCGATCAGGCTAAGGGCGATCGCCGTTAAGAACAATAGCCCAATTTGCTTAATGGTTAGAGGTTGCTTTTCAGAGGTCATAGAACACTTCTAGGTGGGATGGCAAGATCCCATTGTACCGGAGTATTCTAGACATCCTGAATCGAAACCAAGCTATTCTATAAACAATAAGCTTGGGGAGTAATCAGCGGATGAGAGAGCGTATCCAGCAATTAATCGATAACCTGAATCAAGCGATCGTCGGTAAAAACGATCCAATTCGTCTTGTACTTGTAGCCCTTTTATCTGGAGGTCATGCCCTTTTAGAAGATGTTCCTGGAGTGGGAAAAACCTTACTGGCTAAATCCTTAGCTCGTTCCATTGATGGTAAGTTTCAACGGATTCAATGTACCCCCGATCTGCTCCCTAGTGATATTACTGGAACCAATATCTGGAACCCGAATACGGGGGAATTTAAGTTTATGTCAGGGCCGATTTTTGCCAATGTGCTGCTCACCGACGAGATTAACCGCGCCACTCCCCGTACCCAGTCAGCGCTTTTGGAAGTAATGGAAGAACAGCAGGTAACTGTGGATGGAGTTTCCCATACTCTAGAGTCTCCCTTTTTTGTGATTGCGACGCAAAACCCGGTGGAATATCAAGGCACATTTCCCTTACCGGAGGCGCAAATGGATCGGTTTGCGTTGTCGTTTTCTCTGGGTTATCCCACGGAATCGGAAGAGTTAAAGATGTTGCAAGAACATGCAGGGGCAAAACCGGGCGATCGCCTAAAACCTTGTATTTCTCTGGCGGAAGTAAAGACACTGCAAAATGAGTGTTTGCAAGTGAAGGTGGAAGTGCCCTTACAGCAATATATTGTGGATTTGGTGCGCGCAACCCGTGAAGATGAAGAGATTACGTTAGGGGTGAGTCCTAGGGGAGCGATCTCTCTGCAACGAGCGAGCCAAGCCCTAGCCTTCCTGGAAAATCGCGATTATGTGACCCCTGATGATGTCAAGTTTTTAGCTCCCCACGTACTATGTCATCGCATGATTCCGGCTGGAGGACGACAAGCGAGGGTGATTATCGAGCGGTTGTTGCGATCGGTTCCCACTGGCACTTAAATCAAGAAAATAGGGTTTCTGAATCTTGAGCAGAAACCCTATCATTGTTAATTATTAATTGTTAATTAGGATTGACGACGTTTGCGACTGGCTAACAAACCGACTAAACCCAGGGAGAAAACGGACAACGTAGCGGGTTCGGGAACGGGAACTGAGGGATTTCCTTCCACCAGTTTAATTTGATAGGCAAGGTTAGAATTCTTTGGTTTCGTTGCTCCCCAAGTCATGGTCGATTGTCCAGTTAGGGTAAAGTCACCCACAATATTGCCGATGTGAAGGTAGTCGGCATCATTGTATCCACAACCGACTCCTCCAGAACAGGAGGCACTGGAGAAATCTCCAATACTTGATGACATGGTTGCATCGCTCAAGAATAAGTTATTGACTACCATGCTAGTTCCTTCTTTGCGAGCGGCTGTGCGGATGTAGAGGTCGGAAAAATTGTCCTCGAAGATCTCAGTTTTACTCAGTTCAATACCAGCTACTGTATAAGTAAGGGTATTGAGCGCACTGTCAAAAACCAAGGAAAAATCAACGGCTTCACCACTCACCCAGTTGTCGTAGTTTGCTTGAACCCGATTTTGGGCACTGTTGGTATGGTCATGAATATTAAGTTCATGGTCTCCTACGCGACCAATACGGCTTTCGGCTGCCCAGGGAATGTCTAAACCTAAAGCGTCAAATTCTGCCCCGTTCAGATGGCCACCGATGGTGAAGGCTTGGGCGGCGCTAGTCATTGCCATTACACTTAAGGTGGTAGTAGTGGCGATCGCAGCAAAGACTTGAGTAGATTTCATCGTTATTTCTCCTGGGTAGGGCATCTTTAGGGGTTTGAATAAGATTAAGTGCATGTCATATGCCTAATTTAAGCTGTCAGTTCCTCGGATGACTAGCTTAAATCCCCTTCTTTACCAACTCTTCACAGGGGTATGAAGATTGGGAAAAGTACGGATCGACGATCTGGCTCAATTGAATTAATGTTAAGATGACGAGCAATATTTGGCGATCGCCTAATCCAAATTTTCCCTGCCTCTACAAGGTACTCCAACCTCATTAATCCTTTTTTTCATGACTTTTCCATTCTTGAGACTTCAAAAGTTGAATCTTTGGCTGGCTCTGTTGCTAGTTGTGTCCCCGATTTTAGGAACCTTAACTCAAGTTAAATCTAGCTTGGCGGCAGTCAATGCCTATTGTCAGTTATCCGATCGAGAGCGGCAAGAAAAAGAACAGGTCCGTCAAGCAGCCCTGAGTGGAAATCCAGAAGCACAAAGGCGCTATCAAGCTTTGATTCAACAACATACTGCCCAACTGCAAAATTGTCGCAATCGCACTTGGCCCCAAACTCAGGCTATTTGGCTACGGCTCTATCCCTGCGATCTATTTAACGGGAATTTGGATCGGGTGATGGATGAGATTGTTAATAAGGGATATAACGAAGTCTATGTTGAGGTATTTTATGATAGCCAAGTCCTCTTACCGGTCAATGATAACCCCACACCTTGGCCCTCTGTCGTTCGGCTTCAAGGACAAGAAAACGCCGACTTGTTAGCTCTGGCCATTCAGAAAGCCAGACAAAGGGGATTACGGATTTATGCCTGGTTGTTTTCGATGAATTTTGGGTATAACTATAGTCTGCTTGGCGATCGCCAACAAGTCCTGGCCCGCAATGGCAATAATGATACCAGTCTCTCCGTCCACGATCAAAAAGATACCAGTTATGATGTGACTGGAGGCGACACAGAGAATGTGTTTATCGATCCCTACCATCCCCAAGCCAAACGAGACTATTATTACTTAGTTAATTCCATCCTCAAACGCCAACCTGATGGAATGCTATTTGATTATATTCGCTATCCTCGGCTCACTGGCCCCGCTTCGGTGGCGACAAAAGTCCAAGATTTATGGATTTATGGCCCCGCATCTCAACAGTCCCTCTATCAACGAGCCACCAATAACAAAGGTCGGGACTTAATTCAAGCCTATATCAGCAAGGGGTATATTACCATCGACGATATTCAAGCTGCCAATCGCCGCCATCCCCAAGAAGGTCAACCCCTCTGGCAGGGTCGCCAAGCACCCCAAACCTCCCTCAGTTTAGGGCAACAGCAGAATCGTCTCCAACAGGAATTGTGGTTCCTCACTGTTGCCCATGCTCTGCAAGGGGTCATCGACTTTCTCTCTCTTGCCAGTGCCCCGGCTCAACGCCAAGGGTTACCCACTGGAGCGGTCTTTTTCCCAGATGCAAACAAAGTCGTTGGCAAAGGTTATGATTCCCGATTGCAACCTTGGGATCGATTCCCAGCTTCTATGGAATGGCATCCCATGTCCTATGGCGTTTGTGGAGGAACTGAATGTATTACGGAACAAGTGGAGCGAGTCTTGAGTATGGCCACTCAAGAGGTGCAAGTGAAGCCGGTCTTAGCAGGACAATGGGGGGAAACCTACAGAAATCGACCTTCTTTAGAAGCTCAGATGCGCGACCTTCAACGCTGGCAGGGCCGCATTTCAGCCATTAGCCATTTTGCCTTTTCTTGGCAAGAACCGCAGATCGATCGCCAACGGCGTTCTTGTCGCCCTCAGTAATATAGCGCTGCGCGCTAGGGAATAGGGAATAGGGAATAGGGAATAGGGAATAGGGAATAGGTGATGGTAGCTAGGTTTCACTCTTGAACCATGTCCTCACCAACTCTTTCTCTGCTATACAGCGCGAAGCGCTGCTATGAGGTACATTGTTGATCATAGATTCGAGTTGT